>CAZKZR010000401.1:0-3582 GCA_964557245.1 uncultured Anaerolineaceae bacterium
CGTCCCGGCCAACGCGCGCATGACCCTGAACTGCATCGAAACGTCGTACGGGGCGAGGATCCCATCCGGGCGCTCGGGCCGGAGGACCAGGGGCACGTCTGTTATCACGCCGTCGCAGGTGACGCGAAGATCGAAGCCGACCGTGTCGTTGCTCGCTCCGGCTGGCATGCCCTGGATGTTCGCGAGTTCCACGGAACCCGCCGAGGGGAGCCTGCCGGTGAGGTATTCCGCCAGGGCCTCGCGCCAGCCCATCAGTCCAACTCTGCGAGCGATTGCTCCAGCAGATCGGTCAGAAGTTCGAGCGTGTACCACGGCTCGCTGTTGTTGAACCGCTTCCAACCGTGATAGATGACCCCCAGCTCGAACAGCCAGCGCGCCCGGAAGTAGTTCATCCCCGCCACCGACTTGCCGGCGGCAATGCCGTAGGTATGCGCGAACGGCTGCATCTCGGCCGGCCCAAACGGCGCGCCCTTCAGGTGCGAAAGCGAAATCAGCTGCCCCACATCGCTCCGGGGGTCGGATATTCGCGCCTGTTCCCAGTCCACCACCGCCACGACGGTCTCTCCGAGAAACAGGTAGTTGAAGATGTTGATATCGCCCTGGCACAGCGCCAACCTGCCGTTCTCAGGCGCCGCCTTCCGCAACACGCCCAGGGCGCGTGTGAGCAGCGGGTCGTTCTCACAGCCGAAAGTAGGCATGCGGCTTTCAATCGCCGCCAACTCACCGAGAATTCCATCACGCGGCGACGCTGGAACGCCGAGGAACTCGAGCCCGATGGCTCGCCAGTCCACCGCGTGGATGTCGGCCACCGCCCGCGTGAAGTTCGCGAAGCTGGGGTTGGGCGCGATCCCCATGTGCGGCGCTTCAACCCACTCCATCACGATGAACGGCGCTCCAAGCGGCTCAGAGGACGGCTCGCTGCCAAGGATTTCGGGGACCGGCACCGCGGTGCCCTTCAGCGCGCTGATCACGCGCCCTTCCCGCACAACGTCATACGGTTCGAAGATGCCGCGCTCCCGCTGCATGCGCAGGCATACAGCGCGCGGACCGCTGCCGAGCAGTTCCACCCGGCAGGTGATGTTGGAGGCGCCTCCATCGACGGGGACAATCGAAACGACGCGCGCATCCCCGAAGCCCTTTAGCCGGTTCAACCATGGTTCGAATGCAGCCGGGAGCGGGACCATCGCGCGCATTCTCCAAGTGCCCGCCGTGAATGTCGAACGCGCCTCGGACCGGCGGGAGCCCTACAATCGCCGCGTGGAGTACAACGAGGCGCTCGATTACCTGCTTTCTCTGACCGATATGGAGCGCGGGTTCCAGGCGTCCCCCAACCCCACCATGAACCTCGAAACCATGAGGTCGCTGCTCTCTCGGCTCAACGACCCACAGACCGGCAGGCCAACCGTTCACGTAACCGGTTCGAAGGGCAAAGGAACGACCTCGGCGATGATCGCCGGCATCCTCAATCGCGGCGGTAACGTCACTGGCCTCTACACAAGCCCTCACCTGCACTCCTTCACCGAGCGGATCGCCATCGGCGGGGATTCCATCTCAACCGAGGAGTTCGCTGCCGGCATCACGGCGATCAAGGAGGCTGTGGAGGCGGAGCGAGCCAGCGTTCACGGAGACGTGAGCACCTTCGGCGTGCTCACCGCGCTCTTCTTCTGGCTGATGCGCGCGCAGGTCCCGCGCATCGACTGGCAGGTGGTCGAAGTTGGGCTCGGCGGCACCTTCGACGCCACGAATGTCATCGACCCTCCGGAAGTCGCCGTTATCACCCCGATTTCCCTCGAACACACGGCGATTCTTGGGAACACCCCGGCGGAAATCGCCCGGGACAAGGCCGGCATCATCAAGCAAGGGACCACCGCCGTGGTCGCGCCCCAAAAAGACCCGGCCGTTCTCGGGGTGATAGGTGAGCGCTGCGAGGCGGTTGGTGCGAAGCTCGTCGACGTCGCCTCGCTGTACCAGTACGAGGTCCTGGAACGTTTTCCGTTTGGCCAGTCGTTTCGACTCATCGGCCCGAACGGCGAGCGGAAGATGCGCACGCCCATGCTGGGGGCTCACCTGGTCGAAAACGCAGCCACCGCGGTCGCTGCCGCGGAGGCCATCCGCGGGCGCGGCTTCACGTTGAGCGAGCAGGCGATCGTGGACGGCATCGCCCATGTCCGCGTCCCGGGCCGCCTGGAAGTAATGAGCCAACGCCCGCTGATCGTCGCCGATGGAGCGCATAACGGTGAGAGCGCCGCCGCCCTGGCCACGGCCTTGAAGGACTACTTCAATTGGCGCCGGTTGTTCCTCATCATCGGTTGTAATAAGGACAAAGATGTACGTGAAATCGGGTTCAAGCTCGCCCGGTTGTGCGAACTGATCGTCTGTACCCGCTTCGCAAACCCCCGGGCTATGGACCCGTACCAGATGATCCAGGAAATCGGTTTCCTTGGTCCGCCTGCTGTTGCGGAGGAAACGGTCGGCGATGCCCTTGATACGGCGCTTTCTCACGCAAACGAGGAAGATCTCGTATGCATCACCGGATCGTTATATGTAGTGGCTGAAGCCCGCGAACACATCCTCGGAGAAAGCGTGATCCGGCGCTGATTTGACGCCCCGCGCAGCCGCTCCAGGATGTTGCCGAAGGGCGCAGCAGCCACTTGTGCCCTTGGAGGGGAAATTGAGCCAGTATTGGGATTCCTATTGGAAGCGGACGTTCTCCAGGCGCCGTGTCCTCGCCGGCGGTTCTACCGCCGCGGTGGGCATTGCGGGCCTCGCCCTCGCCGGCTGCGGCGACGATGACGACGATAGCGGCGACAACGGATCGAACGGAAACAACAACAACAGTGCGCTGACGCCAACCGCCGGCACGCCGACCACCGGAAACCCGGTAAAGGGCGGCACGCTTCGCGCCCTCACCAACGTCGGTTCGATCTTCGACCCGCACCGCACCAACACCCCGGCTGAGTCGCTCAGCCTCTGGGGCGCCGTGGGCAATACCCTCGTGCGCTTCAGCACCCAGAAGCCCGGCCAGATCGAAGGCGACCTCGCCGCGGGCCTCCCGGAAATTCCGGCTGACGGCCTCTCGCTCACCTTCAAGATTCGCCCTGAAGCGAAATGGCAGAACAAGGCCCCGGTCAACGGCCGCGCCGTGACCGCTGAGGATGTAAAGCTCAGCTTCGAGCGCATCAAGGACCCGGCCATCGTCTCGCCCCGCGCCGGCCAGTTCGGCGCCATCGACTCGATCACCGTGATCGATGCCCAGACCGTCCAGTTCAAGATGAAGGTGCCACAGGCTGACCTGCTGGCCGTCATGAGCGACCAGTACAACTTCATCCTGCCCAAGGAAACCATCGCCAAGGGCAAGGACGCCCTGACCACGGCGGCCGACGTGATCGGCTCCGGCCCGTACGAGCTCACCGAGTTCATCGCCGCCCAGAAGTTCACGATGAAGCGCCGGGCCGATGGCTACTGGAAGCCCAACACCGCCTGGTTCGATGGCTTTGAGTACATCCACCAGACGGACCCACAGCAGGCCCTGAACGCCCTGCGCGCGAACCAGACGGACGCCATCGGCACCACCGCGGACCT
>CAZKZR010000402.1:0-3565 GCA_964557245.1 uncultured Anaerolineaceae bacterium
GCTCCGTGCATCGGAGCCCGTTCACTGGAGCGCGGATCTCGGGGCGTGGATTGTGACGTCCTACGCCGAATGCCTGCGTATCCTCCAGGACGACGACGCCTTCTCATCGGACCCTGGTAGCGCTGGGGGCGAATTCGGTCAAAGTGTCCTGCGCCGCAGATCCGAGGTACCCCTCGGCCTGGCGCCGATCATGGGGAATTCGGACCCGCCCGTTCACTCCAGGCTACGGGCGATCGTGAATCGCGCGTTCACGCCGCGCGCTGTTGAGGCGCAACGCGAGCCGTTGAACGGCCGAATCGCCGAACTGCTGGCGCTGAGCCCCGAGGGTGAGCCATTCGAAGTTATGTCCAGCCTGGCGGAGCCGCTCGCAGTGACCAGCGTGCTGGATTATCTCGGCTTCCCGTTGCACAGCATCGATGCGGTCCGGGACTGGTCACTGAAACTGATGCGTGGTCGAGCCGAAGGCGCTTCCCAGCCCGGAGTCGTGCAGGCCGCGTCAGCCGCTCGCGATGACATGTTGCGCTACCTCGCGGAGCTGGCAGAGGAGCGGGATCAGTCCGATGAGTCTCAGCCATCTGTGCTCTCCGTCCTGATCGACGCCGCGGACGAAGGGTCGATGGAACCGGACGAGATGCTGATGATGCTGATCCACGTCTCCCTGGCCGGCAACGGACCGACGGCAATGGCCATCGGCAACGCCGCCTGGGTGCTGGGCCAGAGCATCGAGGCACAGGAGTTCCTGCGCGCCAACCCAGATTCGGTGCCAGCCGCGGTCGAGGAGCTTCTGCGCTTCGAGACGGCGACGCACTTCATCGCGCGGTTCGCGCTCTCCGATGTGAAGCTCGCCAACCGGACCATACGTGCTGGTCAACAGGTTCACGCGATGCTCGGCGCCGCGAACCGTGACCCAGCCCGTTTCGAGCACCCGGCGAGCGTGGATTTCCAGCGCCCCGACAACCGGCAGCTCGCCTTCGGATTCGGGATCCACTTCTGCCTCGGCGCGCCGCTCGCCCGCCTGGAACTGGAGTGTGTGGTGCGGGCACTGCTGGCGCGCTACCCGGCGGGGTTCAGCGTTTCCTCGATGGAACGCGGCGGCAGTTACCAGGTGCGGGGCCTACGGCGGCTGATGTTGCAATCTTTGTAATGCCGGTCTGACTTCAGTTTCCGGTGTGTGATGACGACTATCCCCCTGAGCGGCTTCGGGGGAATGCAACATATGGCCGCTCGCCTCTGGCATGGGCTCTTCGCCGCGCTCGTCGCAGCGCCGGCCGTGGCATTCCTTCTGATGCATCAGGTGCCCGGCTGGGACCCGCTGTTCGTGGCTCCCACCGGGCATTTTTATGTTGTGTCGGCGGCGACGCTCCTGTCCGGCGCAATCGGTACTGCGTTGGCGCTCTCGGTCTCCAGTGTGCGCAGCACGCGGACTGTCTACCTGGCGCTGGGGTTCATTGCGGTAGCGCTGATTTTCGCGACGCACGGGCTGGGCACACCAGGATTCATCGTCCCTCGCGGCGAGTACCCCTACGCCGTCATCATCTCGGCCGGGCTGAGCCAGACCGTCGGCGCCGTGTTCATCGCGATGTCGGTTCTCCCAACCACCTGGCCGGGCGCAAAATTCGTCCAGAAACACGCCACCGAGGTGCTCAGTTTCGCACTAGTCCTGCTGTTCGCCTACCTCGCATCCATGGTCTTCACGCCTGAATGGTGGGACTGGGTGCCGCGAACTCGGCCGTGGGACACCATCCTCGCGACGTCCACCATCGCTCTGCTGGCGTTCTCCGCGTGGCGCTACTACCGCTCCTGGATACTCACACAGTTGCCCGGCCAGTTGGCAATGGTCGGCGCGCTGGGCTTCCTCGCTGAGGCACAACTCTCCACCTACTACGGCGAACTCTGGCACCTGAGCTGGTGGCTCTACCACGGACTGCTCCTGGCCGCGTTCGGCACGCTCATCACTGGCTGGGCGATCGAGGCCGTCCGGGCAAAGTCGCTCATCGTCTTCTCCCGCGCCGTGGAGCTCCGGGACTCGCTCGATGGGCTCCAATCGACGAACGATGAAGCCGCGCTTGAGCGGCTGGAAGCGGCCGTGGAGGCAAAGGACTCCTACACACGGAACCATATGGGCCGGGTGGCCGAGTACACCCAGGCCATCGCCCGCGAAATGGGCCTGGACGAAATCAGGGTGGAGATTGCCGTCACCGCCGGGCGCATCCATGACGTGGGCAAGATCACCGTACCGGACGCCGTGCTGCTGAAGCCCGGCCGCCTCACGGACAAAGAGTTCGAAACCATGAAGCACCACGCGGCGCGGGGTGAGCACATTGCGAAGAATTCTCGTGTCCTCCGGCACGTAGCGGCCGTCATTCGGGCACACCACGAGCGGTACAGTGGAAACGGCTACCCGGATGGACTGAGCGGCGAGGAGATCCCGCTCGAAGCTCGCATCGTGGCCGTTGCGGATACGTTCGACGCGCTCACCTCGAGCCGCGTCTATCGGCCGCTCCGCCCATGGACCGAAGCGATAGCGGAATTGCAGCGGGTGGCGGGAACGCAGCTGGACCCCGCATGCGTCGATGCCTTCCTCCGCTGGCTGAACAAGACGAACCAGTTGGAGCAAGGCGAGTACTCAGCTGCTTAGGCTTCTACCGCCAGGCTCGGACAACTTCGGCGGCTTCCAGCGCGCCAATCTCCGATTCTGAAAAGCCCAGTTCTGCCAGGAAGTCCCGCGTGTGCTGACCCAGCGCCGGCGAGGAGCGGCGTGTGCCCGTTTCGCCGCCGCTCATGCGTACGGGGCTGTTCGCCGCCACAACCTTTCCCAAGATCGGGTGGTCAAACTCTTGCAGGAACCCCTCGGCGCGCACGTGCTCGTCCTCGAAGAGTTCAGCGGTCATTTTCACCGCGCCGCTCGGGACGCCCGCGGCGTCAAAGGCGGCAACCCACTCGTCGGTCGGCTTGCTCGAGAATATCGCCGAAATCAGCTCGGTTATCACCAGGGTCTCGTCGGCGCTCAGCTGGTCGAGGTTGAACTCATCGCCTTCAACTCGCGGGTCGTCCACGCCCAGGACCCGGGTTGCCCCGCGCCGCAATCGATTATTCAGACATGCCAGCGCGATGTAGCCGTCCTGCGTCTCGTAAATCTTGTAGTACGGATTGCTTCGGCGAAGCACGTCGCCCCGCGACCGGCGTTCCGCCGTGACTTCGTCGGGCCGCTTGCCATCGGCCTTGGCCCGCGCGATATCTGCAAGCATCTCGTTGCGCGGCTTCTCATCGAACTTCTCGATCGCGAACATCGGCCGGTACTGGACGAAGATTCCGGCGCCGAACAGGCTTGTTTCGATGTACTGGCCCTTGCCGGTCAGCTCGCGGTGATACAACGCAGCTGCGACCGAATAGGCCATGAACATCCCGGCCGCGAGGTCGGTTGGCGAGGTCGTGATGATCGGGTGCGGCACGCCTCCGGCCCCCTCGAACGACATGATCCCGGTCATCGCCTGGGAAACAAGGTCGAACCCTGGCCGGTCCCGGTACGGACCTTTCGAACCGAAGGCCGTGTTCTCGCAGTAGA
>CAZKZR010000403.1:0-3560 GCA_964557245.1 uncultured Anaerolineaceae bacterium
AGCTGACGCGATGCTCGATATCGGCTTCGCGCGCGATATCGACTACATCCTTCGAACCGTGCCCAAGCAGCGCCAGACAGCGCTGTTCAGCGCGACGATGCCAACGAGCATCGCTCACCTGACGTACCGCCATATGCGCAAGGCGGAAACGATCGAGATTGAACCCGAGCAGCGCACCGCGTCCGGGGTCCGGCAGCTCTACTGCGAAGTGTCCGAGCGCGAGAAGTACCTGGCACTTCGTTACATCTACGAAGAGCACGGCCTTGGCCGCACGCTTATCTTCCGGAACACCAAGATTGGGGTTGACCGGCTGACCGACCAACTGGTGGCGGCAGGCGTGCATGCGAGGGCGATCCATGGAGACCTTCGACAGGGGCAACGGGACCGGGTCATCCAGGATTTCCGTTCCGGGGCGCTGGAATTCCTGGTGGCGACGAATGTCGCGGCCAGGGGGCTCGATATCCCGGACATCGAGAACGTCATCAATTACGACGTGCCGCAGAACGCTGAGGAGTACATCCACCGCATCGGGCGGACGGCTCGCGCCGGCAAGCAGGGCGCGTCCTACACGTTCGTCGGTGAATGGGACCTGGACTTCTGGGACGTGATCTGCCGCGAGGTAGGGGACGAGAACCTCGAATACCTGAAGCTGCCGGCGCGCTGGGACTAGTTGATTTTGAATTGGGGATTTCCGGTTTTCGATTGACGGGCGCCGAGAATCGACAATCGCCAATCGCGAATCGACAATTCACCGGTGTACCGGGCGATGTTCGAAGCGTTTTCTGCGGACTGTGTTGGGCGCATCTGGGCGGGTGAAGCACTGGCCGATGCGGAGTTCGTGGCGTTCCGCGCCTACCTCGACGCTCGCGAAGCGAGCGGCCGGCGGTTGTTGGGCAAGTATGCCGGCGACGATGCGTGCATCGACACGGTGACAGGGCGATGCGGCGCGCGGCCGCTGTTCAGGTAGGGAACCAACCCGCTTCCCCCGGCGTTATACCATCCAGAGATGCCTCTCCTGGGAGCGCGATAGCCATGGAGGACCTGGTAACCCCCGATACGCTCGATGTGCTGGACCGGCGGGTGTACGACTTCGCGGTTTCGCCGGTGCCGTTGGCCCAGATTGCGGTACAACTCGGGGTGACCGTTTCGCAGGCGGAGGAGCGAATCCAGCGGGTCTGCGCCCGGCTCGGGGTCGCTGACCGGGCGGCGCTGCGGGCGTGGAGCGCCCCGGGCCTCACCGTTGAACCATCCGACGACGGAGAGCCTTCCACCGACGTTCCGCGGTCCCAACCAGCACCGAAGATCCATTCGCGACGCTCCTTCGTCATCGCCGCAGGCGCAGCCGCCGGGGTCGCGGGGATCGTTGGCGCCGCTGCCGCCGCAGTTGCCTTCAGTGGCGGCAAGAGCAAACCCCAGCCATCAGCACCAGACCCGTCGCCCACGCTCGCCGCAGAACTCGACGGCCTGAGGCGAGTGCCCTTCGACAAAGCCTGGGAAGCCAAGCACTTCACACCCGGCGAAATCATCGATTGGCCCCACGGTCTCTTCCTCATGGGAGTGACGCACGGCGAAGCCACTGGCTTTCGTCTCCGCATCCCCGAGGCGCTGGAATACCGGACCTGGCCCGGCGGGCGCTTCATCTCCGCGTCGAGTTACGAGCAGGATCAACTCCCGAGGGGCTTCCTCATGGACGTTCTCAACACAGAGACCTGCTGGTCGTGGGACCCGCAGAAGATGCGTCTCCTGGCGGCAGTGGGCGGGCTTCCGAAGGCCACCGTCATCTTCGAAAAGGTCACTGAAGAGAATCAGAACAAGGGGACGGGCGAGCTCACGATCTTCGCATCCGACCGTCCCGCCACGGATTTGAACGTTTCGTTCGTGACGGCTGTTTACCCGACCGGCTTTGACGCGCGCGTGATCGCCTCCGCGTCCGGACCCAAAGTTGCTGTAGCGTCGGTCGAGGAACAGCTGACCGTCACGTTTGTGGATCTGGAGCGCAGGCGTCTTGGCGGAGCTGCCGTGGGATTTCCACATAGCACCGCTGACGGCGCCCGGCTCGGAATTACAGGATTGGAAAACGTGGAGTCTGATGGTCCGGGCACTGATTCGGTGTTTGTGAGTTGGGCGAGGTTCGAAGACCAGACGGGCAAGCATCTGGAAGAATGGATGACCACCATCGATTGGGAGCTCAAGGAAATCGCGGCTCCCGTCCCGGTCAACAGTCCAGCATCCTTCTCGCCGAATGGCCGCCTTTATCTGCGAGAAGTCCCCCTGCGCAACGTCGTGTCAGAAGGCGCTGATGGCCCGCGCGAGTACTGGCCGGCCGTCGAAGTGGTGGATAGCGCGAACAGCCTGGTACTTGAGCGCATTCGCTCCGCCTCGATCTATTACGGCGATGGCGGCTCGCCGCGAAGATGGCGCGATGTCGGCTCCTTCGTGGCGCTCGTTCGGTCAGCAAAGGAGGAGGATGGCTGGGACCTGGCGGTCTTCCGTGCGCCCAAGTTCCCCGGCTTCGAGCTGATCGAGCGCCACCCCTTCGAAGTCGATCCGTCCTTGGCGGGTGCGTGGTTCCAGTCTCCATGGGTGCAGGGGGCGGTTCCGTCGCCCGGCGCGCCGCTCGTGGCGCTGGGACGCTTCACCGTGCTCAACACTGATACTGGTGAAGTAGTCAGGGCCAACGTCCAGAGCGAAGCCGGCTCCGCACACATTGACCCCTGGGCGGCCGGGCCGAGCTGGCTGACCTTCGCGTTTCCGCACCTGGGGCACGGCGGAGCTTCGCCGCCCGTGCTGCTGCAGCCGAAGTTCGAGTCGGCGGACGCGCCGATTGAGTCGCCGCTACGGTTCAAGGTGTCGGCCCAGGGCGATAGGTTGAACCTGCGTGCCGAACCTTCGCTGCGCGGAAAGGTGCTGGCGGCTCTAGAGGATGGTTCGGCGCTGACTCAGGCCGAAGACGCCACACGAACGGCCGGTCGGCGCGGGCTAGAGCAAGGCACGGACGGGACGTGGGTATACGTGAGGACGCCCGGCGGCGTGGAGGGTTGGGTGAACTCGGCGTACATCGCGTGGGCGTGATGGGTGATCGCCCCGGGAGGCGTAATGGCACTGGCGCATGGCGCAAGCGGGGCCTGAGCCCCGCGACTCCAGCCCCGTGAATCCAGCCCCGCGAATCTGGTGCCGGCGGTTTAGACGATGCCGTTGCGGAGGGTGCCGACGCCGGTTACTTCGATCTCGACGTCGTCGCCGGTCTTGATCTGGGGCGGTTCACCGGGGGTGCCCGTGTAGATGATGTCGCCGGGAAGCAGCGTCATGACAGCGCTGACGTAGCGGACGATTTCCGGGATGTCGCGGATGAGTTCGGTGGCGCCGCCGTGCTGGACCTGCTTCGAGTTCACGCGGGTTACTACCTCGAGGGTGGTGTAGTCGATCCCGGTGACGATGCTCGGGCCGAACACGCCGAACGTGTCGCTGCCTTTGGCGCGCCACCACTGGCCGTCGGCGCGCTGCCAGGTGCGCTCGGAGACGTCATTGCCGGCGGTGTAACCGAAGATCCCGGCCAGGGC
>CAZKZR010000404.1:0-771 GCA_964557245.1 uncultured Anaerolineaceae bacterium
CGCGGATCATGACCACCACGTTTTCGATCGGCTCCGGTGGTTCGGGCGGCATCTTCGGGCCCGGCATGGTGATCGGCGGCATGGTCGGCGCAGCTGCGTGGCGGTTCGGCCACGGGCTGCCGGGATTCCCGGCTGACCCTGGGCCCGTGATCATCATTTGCATGATCGCCATGTTCGGCAGCGTCGCCCACTCGCCTCTCGCGATGCTGCTGATGGTCGGCGAGATGACGGGCAACCTTTCGCTCCTGGCCCCCGCCATGGCAGCCGTGGCAATCGCTACGCTGCTCGTGGGCGATACCACCATTTACAAGAGCCAGGTGTGGTCGCGGGCCGATTCGCCGGCGCACCGGCACCGCTTCGCCTTCCCCTTGCTCACCGCGCTTCCCGTGCAGCGGGCGGTCCGGTCGGTCCCCGTACTCGAACCTTCTACAGCCCCGGCGGCGGCCGTCGCAGCCCTCGAAGAAGCGGGCGCTAACTTCGCGCTGGTGCAAAGCGAAAACGGCGCACTCGCCGAGATGACCCTGGCCGACGCGAAGCGCGCCGCCGAAGGCGACGTGGCATCCGTCGCCACCGTGGCGCACCCGCTCTCAGCGGCAATCCGGGGAGACATGGCTCTCGATGCCGCGCTCGATACGCTCCATTCTCATGAGCGCCGCTGGCTGCCCGTTGTGGAAGATGGCGCCGTTCTCGGCATCGTCGATGCCGGGGACCTGCTGCGTTCGTACCGCCGGGCCATGGAGCACCAGGTGCGCCCGCTTTCGCCGTTCACTT
>CAZKZR010000404.1:781-3556 GCA_964557245.1 uncultured Anaerolineaceae bacterium
GGAACTTGCCGCCGTCGAGGTCATCCTCCCCGCTTCATCCCCGATCAACGGCAAGGAGTTGCGCGAGGCAGCCCTGCCCAACGGCGTCCGCGTACTGACCTATGAGCACAACGGCCGGATGAAGGTGGCTGATGGCCTCACCCGCCTGACCCCGGGGGATCGAATCACCGTCGCGGTCCCAAACGGCAGACAGGCAGAAGCCTTCAAGGTCATCCTCGGGGCGCCCTGACCCCGGCAGTGCCAACCGCCCCTTCGGGTTCCCTCTGCGCCTCGCGACCATCGTGGCAACTCACCAGGAGGAACCCTGTTGGCCCTCACCCTTGTCGAAGCATCCAAGCTCAGCAATGACTCTCTGCTCGCCGGCGTAATCGAAACGATCGCCCAGGAGAGCCCCATCCTTCAGCGCCTGCCCTTTGTCGAAATCGTCGGCAACGGATTGACCTACAACCGCGAAAACGCGGCTCCTTCGGCCGAGTTCTACGATGTCGGCGACGACTGGGACGAAAGCACCCCGACGTTCACCCAGGCCACAGCCACGCTGAAAATCCTCGGCGGCGATGCGGACGTGGATAACTTCCTCAAGTCCACCCGCTCAAACATCCAGGACCTGGAGGCAGCCGTCGTCCAGCTCAAGGCCCGCGCCGTCCAGGCACTCTTCGACGACACCTTCGTCAACGGCGACGACAGCGTGGACGCGAAGAGTTTCGACGGGATCGACGTCCTCTGCGCCGGCGGCCAGGTTGTCAGCATGGGCACGAATGGCGCCGTCCTCACCCTCGCCAAACTCGACGAGATGATCGACAAGGTGCGTGGCGGGAAGCCCGACATCTTGCTCATGAGCCGGCGCAGCCGCCGTACCCTGAACGAGCTCGCCCGCGCCGGAGGCGGCTTCCTGGAAGCGGACCGCGATCAGTTCGGCCAGATGGTCCAGTACTACGACGGCATCCCCATCGGCATCTGCGACTACATCAGCGACGCCACCACGGTCGGCACGAGCGATGACTGCAGCACCGTATTCGCCATGCAGTTCGGCGAGGGCGGGCTCAGCGGCCTGAGCGCACCCGGGGGCCTGACGGTGGAGCGCGTCGGCAGCCTGGAGACGAAGGACGCCAGCCGCATCCGCGTGAAGTGGTACGCCGGACTGGCGCTGTTCAACAGCGTGAAGCTGGCGAAGCTCACGGGCGTGAAGGCCGCCTAGCGGCTAGAAGGAAGACGGTGAGGCGTGAGAACGAAAGCGACTCACTGTACGAGGCGGCCTGTCCGGGGCCGCCTTTTTCCTTTGTTGTGCCGTACCCACACAGCTGCGTCCGGGAGAATGCACTTCGCAGCTTCCATCTCGCGGCTCACGTTCTTGTCCCTCGTCCACGTTCTTTTCCCTTTCGTTCCGAATCCGCCACAATCGGCGAACCACGCATATACCCGCCGTTTCGGCGCCCAGGAGCCTCCCTATGTCTCGACTCTTCGATATCTCCGGCAAGGTCGCGCTCGTCACGGGCGGGTCCCGCGGTATTGGCTTGATGATCGCCCGCGGCTTCGTGGAGGCCGGCGCGAAAACCTACATCTCCTCGCGCAAGGCCGACGTTTGCGATGCGGTCGCCGCAGAGCTTTCGAAGTCCGGCGAATGCATTTCGATCCCCGCCGACCTTGGCAGCGAGGCGGGCTGCCGCTACCTGGCGGAGGAGTTCGCAAAGCGCGAGCCGAAGCTCCAGATCCTCGTGAACAACGCCGGCGCTACCTGGGGCGCGCCCATCGCCGAATTCCCGGATGACGCCTTCGACAAAGTGATGAACCTGAACGTGAAGGGCATCTTCCACCTCACCCGTTTCCTCCTGCCTCAGCTGGAAGCGGCGGCGACGCAGGAGGACCCGGCCCGCGTCATCAACATCGGCTCGATCGATGGCATCCAGGCGCCGGCGATGGAGACGTACGCCTATTCCTCGAGCAAGGCGGCGGTGCACCAGCTCACCCGGCACCTCGCCCACAACCTTTCGGACAGGAACATCGCCGTCAACGCGATCGCGCCGGGGCCGTTCGAAAGCAAGATGATGCACGAGACCATCCAGCGCTTCGGCGCGGGGATGATCGCCACCAACCCGCGCCACCGCCTGGGCGAACCGGACGACATGGCGGGCACCGCCATCTTCCTGTCCTCGAAGGCCAGCGCCTACATCACCGGCGTGGTCATCCCGGTGGATGGCGGCATCACCACCCGCCACGGCTGAGAGCCCGCCGGGACGCTTCTACCGTTGCAGCCATGCCAGCACCGCAAGCACTCGCCGGTGGTGCTCAGGTTCGGGCTCCAGGCTTAGCTTCGAAAAGATCGCCGCGACGTACGTTTCCACGGTCCGTTCGTTTATGACCATGGCGTTCGCGATGGCCTGGTTCGAACGGCCTTCAGCCATCAGGCCGAGCACTTCCCGCTCGCGCTCCGTGAGTGAGTGCAGGCGGTCGCGCGAAACCTGACGGCCAAGGAAGTGAGCGACGATATCCGGGTCGAGAACGGTGCCGCCCGCCGCGACTCGGTGTACCGCTTCGATAAGCATCGAGACGTCGAGCACGCGGTCCTTGAGCAAGTAGCCGAACTTTCGCGGACTGGTCCGTGCCAGTTCCAGCGCGTGGCGGCTTTCCACGGACTGTGAGAGTAACAAGATGCCGAGCTCGGGGTACCGGGCCCGCAGCTTCTCGGCCGCTTCCGAACCCTCATGGCTAAACGTCGGCGGCATGCGGATATCTACGATAGCGACGTCGGGGTGCTGCTCGGCCGCGCTCGTCAAC
>CAZKZR010000405.1:0-3555 GCA_964557245.1 uncultured Anaerolineaceae bacterium
GTCTTGGCGTCGAGGTGGTTGGTGGGTTCGTCTAATAGGGCGTTTTCGGGCCTTCGAACGAGTACTTTGGCGAGGGCGATGCGCATCTGCCAGCCGCCTGAGAAATCGCCGCAGAGCTTTGTGCGGTCAGTTTCGGCGAATCCGAGGCCGTTGAGGACGCGGCCGATGCGAGCTTCGATGCGGTAGCCGTCCATGGCTTCGAATTCTTCGAAGAGGGCGGCCTGGCGTTCGATCAGCGCATCGAGGTCGCCTTCGCCGCGCTCTATCTGGCCGGCGATGTCCTCAAGTTGGAGTTCGACGGAGCGAGCCTCTGGAAACGCTTCCCAGAGTTCCTGGACGAGGGTGTGGCGATCTTCCAGACCGGCTTCCTGGCGGAGGTAGCCGAAGGATTGGCCGCGGAAGCCGGCGGCGCCGGTGTCAACCTTGTGGTCTCCGGCGAGGAGGCGAAGGATGGTGGACTTGCCGCCCCCGTTGGGGCCGACGAGGCCGACGTGTTCGCCGTCCCCCACGATGAACGTGAGGTCACGGATGACATCGTTCGGGCCGAAGGATTTGGTGGCGTTTTCAGCGAAGAGCATGGTGTTTCAACATTCCCGGGAACGCCCGGGCCAGTTTGTGGCCGGGCAGTGCGAAGATTCGAGTGTTGGAGAACTTCGCGGCGCACGATGAAAGCGGCTCTGACGAGAGCCGGAGTTCCTTCATCGCCAGGCCGGTCTCACGCCGGCCGTGGTCTGCTCATTTGTACCCGGAAATCGGAGCAGTGCATCCCTTCGATGATAGCCGAAAGGGACCACGAACGGACAACTCGCCTCAGCGCCGGGAAGCATCTGAGGCGGACCGCCCAACGAACTGGCGAGGAAGGCGCAGTGTGAAGCGGGCGCCCGCGCCGGGGGGACTTTCGACGGTGGCGGTGCCACCGTGGGAGCGGACGAGGTGTTTGACGATGGCGAGGCCGAGCCCCACGCCGGCGGTGGCCCTCGAGGCTTCGCCCTTGTAGAAGCGTTCGAAGACGCGCGGGAGGTCCTGTTCCGGGATCCCGGGGCCCTCATCCTGGACCCAGAGAGCGACGAGGTCGCCTTCATCGCGCGTGCCGACGTGGATGACGCCTCCGCGGGGGCTCCATTTCGTGGCGTTGTCGAGAAGGTTGCTGACGATGCGAAGGAGCGAAGGGCGGTCCGCCTCGACCATCAGCGGTTCGCCTTCGAATGCCACTGTGATGCCGAGCGGTTCGGTGCGCGTGCGGAGGAGAGAGGCGGCTTCGGCGACGATTTCCGCGAGGTCCACGGGCTGCGGGCTGAGCGATATGGCGCCGGATTCGATGCGGGAGAGGTCCAGCAGCTCATTAACGAGGGAGGTCAGGCGTTCCACCTGCTGGTGGATGCGGGCCAGGAATTGCGGCGCATCGGCGGGGTCGACGCCGTCATCCAGTGCTTCAACGAGGGCGCGGATTGCAGCGAGCGGCGTGCGCAGTTCGTGGGAGACGTTGCTCAGGAAGTCCCGGCGGACCTGGTCGACGCGCTGCACTTCGGTCAGGTCGGTGAGCATCAGGAGCACGGCCCAATCACCGCCATCGGCGATTGGTAGGGCGGCGGCGCGCAGCGATGTGCGCTGGGTGCCAAAAGTGACGACAAGGGTTTCGCCGCTGGTCCGGTCAGCGATAACGCGGCGGACGAGCGCGTCGAGTTCATAGTCGCGGGCGGTTTCGATGAAGGAACGGCCGATGGCATCAGACATCGGTTTATCGAAGATGGTGACGGCAGCGGGATTGAGGAACCTGACGGTGGTATCCGCGGAGAGTGCGACCATGGCGTCGCTTGAAGCATCGAAGACGGCCTCAAGGCGGGCGTGTTCGGCGGCGACGGAATCGAAGAGCTGTTCGATGCGGGCTGCCATGACGTTGAAGGAATGGGTCAGGTCACCGGCGGGTCCGCTGGCTTCGGGCACGCGTTCTGCGAGTTCGCCTTCGCCGATGCGGCCGGCGGCATCGGAGACGGTGCGCAATGCGGCGGCGGGCCGGCGAAAGGCGAGGAAACCAGCGCCAAGGCCGACGAGGCAGGCAGCGAGGAGGCCGTAGAACCAGACGGTGTTGGAAGCGCCCGCTTCACGTTCGATGAAGCCGGTGGCGATACCGCCGGCGGCGGCGAGGAGGCCGACGAGTGCGCCGCGCAGCGCGAGGTCGCGCCTCATGGACCGGCCTGCCGGGGATTAGCCTTCGAAGAGATAGCCACTGCCGCGGACGGTCTTGAGGCGGCGGGGTTCGGCCGGGTCGTCTTCGATTTTCTGGCGGAGCCAGCGCACGTGGACATCCACTGTCCGCGGGCCGCCGTAGAAATCGAAGCCCCACACTTCATCGAGGATCTGCTCCCGCGAAAAGACCCGGCCAGGATGCTGGGTAAAGAATAGCAGGAGTTCGAATTCCTTCGGCTTCATGCGGATGACCTTGCCGGCGCGGGAGACTTCGTGGCGTTCGCGGTCCAGCGTGAGGTCACCGGAGAGGATGAGGCTCGGTCCGGTATCGGGCGTGGCGCGCGGCCCGGAGCGGCGGAGGAGAGCGCGGACGCGGGCCATCAGTTCTCGCATGCCGAAGGGCTTGGGCATGTAGTCATCGGCGCCGGTATCGAGGCCGGCGACGCGGTCGCTTTCACCGCCGAGGGCAGTGAGCATGATGATGGGTACGTCCGAATCGCGGCGGAGGAGCCGGCAGACCTGGATGCCATCGATGCCGGGGAGCATGACGTCCAGGAGAATGAGATCCGGGCTCTGTTCGCGGGCGAGCTTGAGGCCGTCGTCTCCGCGGTTGGCGGTGAGGACGTGGTATCCCTCTTTTTTCAGGCTGTGCGCGAGCGTGAAGAGGAGCGATTCTTCGTCTTCGACGACGAGCACGCGAGAGGTTGCGGGAGGGGCGGCTACCATCGGTATCCATGGTAGCGCCTGCCGTTAACGATGAATGAACGGGCGGGCCTGCTACCATTTCGCTTCGTGGACCCAGATTCACCGACTACATCCGAGCCTTCGCGTGCACCCGCGCCGGGACCAGAGCGGCGCTTCCTTGGCATTGCGGTGCTGGCCGGAGCGGTTGTGCTGGCCGTCATGGCGGGCGCGTACGTCTTCCTCTCCGGGGGTGACGGAGACGACAACGACGTGAAGGTGCCAACCGGGATCCCCAACCCGTATCCGAACACTGGTCCGCTGGATCCCAACCGGCCCGCGGAAGGGGAGAAGGCGCCGGACTTTGCGCTGGTGGATGCGCGCGACCAGACAAAGGTCGTGAAGCTTTCGGACTACCGGGGCAAAGCGGTGATCCTCAACTGGTTCGCGAGCTGGTGCGACCCGTGCAAGAACGAGATCCCGGAGTTCGAGGCCGCGCAGCAAAAGCTGGGCGACCAGCTGGTGGTGCTCGGGGTGGATTACCTGGAGGGGCCGAGCGATGCGACGGGGATCCTGGACAAGCTCGGGGCGACCTATCCGGCGGTACTGGACGGCGCTGGGACGGTGGCGCAGCACTACCGGGTGACGTACATGCCGACCACGTTCTTCATCGACAAGGACGGCGTG
>CAZKZR010000406.1:0-3530 GCA_964557245.1 uncultured Anaerolineaceae bacterium
CGGGCTCGGGGTCTTCAGGCTCTGGTTCAGGTTCGAGCGGGAGTGACGATTGAGCGCGACGGCCTCTCTCCCGTGGAGGGTTCGCGGATTCGCGAGCCTCGCCCAAACCTCATCACCCGAGGCGGCCGTCTCTCCGCGAGACGACATCGAGGCGCTGCGCGACCGCGACCCGGACGCATGGCACCGCTTGTTCGAACGAGAGATGCGCGCGGTTTACCGCTATGCATACGGGCGCCTGGGTGATGTGACTCGAGCGGAAGACGCGACGGCCGATGTGTTCGAGAGTGCCTGGCAGAACGCGGAATCGCTAAGGGACCACGGCCTGCCGGCCCGCGCCTGGTTGTTCGGGATCGCGCGCAATGTCATCGGGACGCACTGGCGCCGATGGTTCCGCCAGCCGCCACAGCTTTCCCTTGAGGCTTTTCAGGAGCCTGCTACCGATGGGTCAATCGACCACGAACGCCTGGATTTAGCAGCGGCCATCGC
This sequence comes from uncultured Anaerolineaceae bacterium, assembly GCA_964557245.1. Classification (GTDB taxonomy): domain Bacteria; phylum Chloroflexota; class Dehalococcoidia; order Tepidiformales; family Tepidiformaceae; genus Amarobacter. The sequence continues at coordinate 487 of CAZKZR010000406.1, forward strand.
TCGGCTGGATGTAGCGCACTCCGAAGTAATCACGCTCCGCTTCATCCATGGTCTCTCGCTGCAGGAAGCGGCCGCTGCGCTCAACGTGACCGTGGACGCAATCAAGGGCCGCCAGGCGCGTGCGCTGGCAGCATTGCGCGATTCGCTTTCGAATGGCGCTTAGTTCTTCAGCCGCGAAAGGTCCCAGACGAAGAACACGGTCGGGCCTTCTCGCACCGGGCTGCCGCCAGCCCGCTCGATGGTCACGACGGCAGAGTCATAGCTCGTGATGCCTTCGGGCACCACGGTCTGGTACCGCGCGAAGCCGTCCTTGTCCGGTTCGAAGGTGCCCAGGCTGTAGTACTTCCCTCCGGAGTTCGCCCAGATCTGGTAGGTCTCTCCGGCGGGCCGCTGGGGGAGTGAGCTGGCCACAAACCAGATGCGCTTCTGGTCGCCATCCCAGATAAGCCGCCCGATGGAGTTGGACTTCTCATCGGGAGAGACAACGTCAGCCACCTTCGTTGCGTTGGAAAGCAGCGCCACGAGCAGGTCCTGGTCACCGCGCGCCTGCTCTTCGAGTTCCGCCGCAGCCTGCTTCTGGTCGGCAAGCTGGTTGGTGATGGCAGCAAGTTCGACTTTCTGGGAAAGCGTCTCATCGAACTGGGCTCGGAGGTCAGAGTTATCCTGGCGCAGGTCATTAAGCTGGCTGCGAACCCAGACCATGCCGGTGAACGCCCCAATCGCAACGAACACCGCTGCCACGCCGGCGACGGTCCGAGCATAGCCGTATGCGCGCCGTACCGGGCTGGGCTTTCGGATGCCGGCGGCTGTGAAGACGCGCCCTCGCAGCCTGGAAGGCGAGCGCTTCAACGGGCTCGTCATGGCGAACGTTGCCGCGAGCCGCTGTGAGTCCCGCACGATATCGCGGCAGGCATCGCAGTCGGAAAGGTGCAGCGCGATAGCGCGCTCGAGGACAGGTTCGAGCGAACCGATGGCGAATTCGTCCGCCTGTTCTTGCGTGATGTGCTCCCCCGGCATCCCCCGAACCCCTCTACTCCCGATCGTGCAGTGAGCGTCGCAGTTTCTGCATTCCAAGGCGAATTCGCGTCTTCACAGTCCCCAGCGGCTCGTGCAGCTGCGTCGCGATTTCCTGCTGTGTGAGCCCGCCGAAGTACGCGAGTTCCAGCGCTACGCGCTGTTCGCCCGGAAGATCGACTAAAGCTCTCCGCACCGCCGCCTGGTCCTCATGGAGCTCCGCTGAGAACTGCGGGTCAACCGGGTCCGTGGAGAACAGCGGTTCGGCCGCTTCGTCAGGTTCGCCCAGCGGGCCGCCTTCACGGCGGCGGCGCCGGCCCCGCGCGCGCAATTCATCGACAGCGCGGTTTCGCGTAACGCTCATTAGCCAACTAAGGAACCGGCCGCGCTCGGCGATGAACGTCTCGGGCCGGCGCCAGAGCCGGACGAACACATCCTGCGCCGTGTCTTCGGCAAGGCCGGCATCCGCGAGCACGCGCAGCGACGCCGAATACACCAGGTCGATGTACCGGTCGTACAGCACGGCGAAAGCGTGTTCATCCCGGGCTACAACTGCGAGCATCAGCGCGTCATCCGGCCAATCGATACGGGAAGCAATCTCTGCTTCGCCGGGGCGGGCGAATTCGACCGTCCTACTTACGTTACGTATACCAGCCGATTCCGGATTCCCGTGCACTGCCATAAGTCTCTTGAATAGCCATCATACACTCGGGCTGGGGGTGAACCAGCGTCTTTACGTTGCTCTGTGAAAGGCGTCTTTCGCATTTACCAGACACAAGCTGCCGATTATCGAGACTGGTTGCACTACCACTGGAGAAACACCATGTCACGGTTTATGCGCCCCCTGGCCGCCAGCTTCCTCGGTTTGGCGCTCCTCGCCGGGGCGGCCTGTTCGGACTCCCCTTCGGCGCCCACGGCCTCCAACGAGACGTCGCCGTCATCTGCCGAAACGCCACGCGCAACCGTTCAGACGAACGTCAACCACGCAACGAATGAGCTCTCCACCGCGGACCTCGTGAAACTCGCCGAACCGTCCATCGTCCGCATCGAGACGAACAGCGGCGTGGGCAGCGGATTCGTCGTCGACTCCGACGGATACATCCTGACGAACAACCACGTGGTGACTACGTCCACGGGCCGGCTCGCGAACGCCATCCGCGTAACCCTCAGCGATGGCTCCGTCGTCTCCGCGTCAATCGTCGGCGCCGACGCGAAGTCGGACCTCGCGCTTATCAAGATCGAAAAGACCGGCCTCAAGGCGCTTCCGTTCGCGGACCTGGACAACGTTGTCATTGGCCAGGACGTCGTGGCAATCGGCTATGCGCTCGACCTGGGTGGCGGCGAAGGGCCGTCCTATAGCGTGACCCGCGGCATCGTCAGCCAGAAGAACCGTGCCATCAGCGAGACCTCGACCTCGTCGATCCTGGGCGCGGTGCAAACCGACGCCGCAATCAACCACGGCAACAGCGGCGGCCCGCTGCTGGACATGTTCGGCGAAGTCGTGGGCATCAACACGGCGCTGGCACCAGACCCAAGCACAGGCGAGACGGCATCCGGCATCGGCTTCGCGGTCGGCTCTGACATCGCAAAGGCGGTCGTCGAGCAACTGAAAGCGAAGGGCAGCGTGAATCGCGGCTTCCTGGGCATCTCCGGGTTCGAAGCGCTCCGGCCGGCGAAGGCCAAGGACCTGGGACTTCCGGACGGCACGACCGGCCTTCTGCTCGCGAATGTCTCCTCGGGAAGCCCGGCCGGCACGGCCGGACTCCGGACGAACGACGTCGTCGTCAAGCTGGGCAACGTCACAATCGCAAACGAGGCGGACCTCGCCGTGGCTCTGATCAAGCAAGGCGCCGGTCAGAAAGTAACCGTCGAGTTCTGGCGAGACGGCAAGAAGCAAACGACTGAACTGACCCTCGGCTCGCCTCAGAACTAAACGGGATCTCAAAGCCTCTCCATGACGAAGCCTCCCTGGTCCGGGAGGCTTCGTCGCGTCGCAGCCAGTACGCTGGTGGGGTGGGTCCATCACGCAT
>CAZKZR010000407.1:0-1028 GCA_964557245.1 uncultured Anaerolineaceae bacterium
CCGTGACCGTGGTCTTGCGCGTCTCGATGATGCCGATGATCTCGATTTCTTCGCCCACCTTGACCACGCCGCGCTCGATGCGTCCGGTGACCACGGTGCCGCGGCCCTTGATCCCGAAGACGTCTTCCACCGGCATCAGGAACGGCTTGTCCAGCGGGCGTTCCGGGGTCGGGATGTAGTCGTCCACGGCGTTCATCAGGTCCAGGATGCACTTGTATTCGGGCGCATTCGGGTCCGTCGAAGCCGATTCCAGGGCCTTCAGGCCGCTGCCCCGGATAATCGGGATGTCATCGCCCGGGAACTCCTGGGCGGAGAGCAGTTCGCGCAGTTCGAGCTCGACCAGTTCGAGGAGCTCTTCGTCCTCCATCATGTCGACCTTGTTCAGGAAGACCACGAGGGCCGGCACTTCCACCTGGCGCGCGAGCAGGATGTGTTCGCGGGTCTGGGGCATCGGGCCGTCCGGCGCCGCCACCACCAGGATGCCGCCGTCCATCTGGGCCGCGCCGGTGATCATGTTCTTGATGTAGTCGGCATGGCCCGGGCAGTCCACGTGCGCGTAGTGGCGCTTGTCCGTTTCGTACTCCACGTGGGCGATGGCGATGGTGATGCCGCGAGCGCGCTCTTCCGGCGCGTTGTCGATCGAATCGAACGCCCGGAACTCCGCTTCGCCCTTCAGCGCCAGCACCTTCGTGATCGCTGCCGTCAACGTCGTCTTCCCATGGTCAACGTGACCAATCGTCCCGACGTTTACGTGCGGCTTCGTCCTCTCAAATTTCGCCTTCGCCATTGATGTTCCCTTTCCTTCGGTGGAGCCTTCGAGTGTTGGTTACGCGGACTGCTTGGTAAGCGCGGCCGCGACGTTTTTCGGTACTTCTTCGTAGTGGTCGAATTCCATGCTGTAGCTGGCTCGACCCTGGCTGAGCGAGCGCAGGTCGGTGGAGTAGCCGAAGGTTTCAGCCAACGGCACCATCGCATTCACGATCTGCGTCTTCCCCATCGATTCGGAACCCATGATGATCCCGCGCCGG
>CAZKZR010000407.1:1038-3526 GCA_964557245.1 uncultured Anaerolineaceae bacterium
CGCCCACCACTGACCCGAAGTACTCCTCCGGGCAGCGGACTTCAACCTTCATGATCGGTTCCAGGATGACGATGCCGGCCTTGCGGGCCGCTTCCTTCACACCGATGGAACCTGCGTTCTTGAAGGCCATTTCTGACGAGTCGACGGCATGGAAGCTGCCATCGAGGAGGCTGACCTTCACGTCCAGCACCGGGTAGCCGGCGAGGATTCCGCCCTGGAGCGCTTCTTTGGCGCCCTGGCCAACGGCCGGGATGTACTCCTTCGGAACGGCACCGCCGACGATCTTGTTTTCGAAGACGTAGCCCATTCCGCGCTCGAGCGGCTCGACTTCCAGTTCGACGACGCCGTACTGGCCGCGGCCACCACTCTGTCGCACGAAGCGGCCCTCAGCCCGGGCCTTCTGCGTGATCGCTTCGCGGTAGCTCACCTGGGGGCGGCCGACGTTGGCTTCCACTTTGTGCTCGCGCTTCATGCGGTCGACGATGACTTCGAGGTGGAGTTCGCCCATTCCTGAAATCAGGGTCTGGCCGGCTTCTTCATCGAACGTCCAGTGGAAGGTGGGGTCTTCTTCGGCCATCTTGCTCAGCGAATTGCCGAGCTTGTCCTGGTCTTCCTTGCTCTTCGGTTCGAGAGCGACGCGGATGACGGGCTCGGGGAAGATGATGTTCTCAAGGATGACCGGGTGGTCCTGGGCGCAGAGCGTGTCACCGGTGAAGGTTTGCTTCAGTCCGACGACGGCAGCGATGCCGCCGGTGCCGATCTCCTGGATCTCTTCGCGCTGGTTGGCGTGCATGAGAAGCAGGCGTCCCACGCGCTCGCGCTCGTCCTTCGTGGAGTTGTAGACGCTCTCGCCGGCCTTGAGGACGCCGCTGTACACGCGGATGTAGGCGAGACGGCCAACGTACGGGTCAGTGACGATCTTGAAGGCGATGGCGCTGAGCGGCTCCGTATCGGAAACGGCGCGCTCGACATCGCCGCCGTGCTTCGGGTCGATGCCCTTCACCGGAGGGATGTCGATCGGGCTCGGGAGGTAATCCACCACGGCGTCGAGCATGAGCTGGACGCCCTTGTTCTTGAGGGCCGAACCGCAAAGGACGGGCACTGCCAGGCTTGCGAGCGTGGCCCGGCGGATAGCGGTCTTCAGCTCATGGACGCCGATGGCATGACCTTCGAGATAGCTGATGGCGATCTGGTCATCGACGTTGCCGATGCCTTCGATGAGCTTCTCGCGCGCTTCCGCGGCGGCCTGCTTCAGGTTCTCCGGGATGTCGCGGCGTTCCGGCTTGTCGCCTTTTTCACCGCCGAACCACCACCAGCACTCCTCGATCAGGTCGATGCAGCCATCGAATTCCGCTTCCGAGCCGACCGGGATCTGGATGGGCAGCGGGTTTCCGCCGAGGCGGTCAACCATCATCTCGACGGTGCGCCAGAAATCAGCGCCGGTGCGGTCCATCTTGTTGACGAAGGCGATGCGAGGGACGCCGTAGCGGTCGGCCTGGCGCCAGACGGTTTCGGTCTGAGGTTCGACGCCGGCGACGGAGTCAAACACAACAACACCGCCATCGAGAACGCGAAGGTTGCGTTCTACTTCAGCGGTGAAGTCCACGTGGCCGGGGGTATCGATGAGGTTGAAGTGGTGGTCGTTCCATTCGCAGGAGGTGGCGGCGGAAGTGATCGTGATTCCGCGCTCGCGCTCTTGCTCCATCCAGTCCATGGTGGCGGCGCCTTCATGGACTTCGCCGATCTTGTAGGTTCGGCCGGTGTAAAACAGGACGCGTTCGGACACGGTGGTCTTACCCGCATCAATGTGGGCAATGATTCCGATGTTCCGGATGCGCTCAAGGTCAATCGTGCGCGGCATGAAGCTCCTGCTGCTTTCGCTTACCAGCGGTAATGGACGAAAGCGCGGTTCGCTTCGGCCATGCGGTGGGTGTCGTCGCGGCGCTTGATGGCGGCGCCGGTGTTGTTCGCGGCATCAAGCAGTTCCGATGCCAGTTTCTCGCTCATGGAGCGGCCGTTGCGGTTGCGGGCCGAGGTCAGCAGCCAGCGCATGGAAAGCGCGAGCCGGCGGTCTGCCCGGATTTCGACCGGCACCTGGTAGGTGGCGCCACCGACGCGGCGCGGCTTCACTTCCAGCACCGGCGTGGTATTGCGGACTGCCTGCTGGAAGACATCCAACGGATCGCGTCCGGTCTGGGTCTGGATGCGATCGAAGGCGCCGTACACCACGCGCTCAGAGGTGCTCTTCTTGCCGCGGGTCATCACCTTGTTGATGAGGACCTGGACGTTCGGCGAGTTGAAGCGCGCGTCAGGCGGCGTGGGGCGTCGTTCGGGTCGATTGCGTCGGGCCATTGTTCTGGACTCCTGCCTACTTCTTGCGGCCGGCGGGCTGGGCGTTCTTGCGGGTGCCGTACTTGCTGCGGCCCTGCTTGCGGTTGTTGACGCCGGTGGCATCGAGCGCCCCGCGGACGATGTGGTAGCGCACGCC
>CAZKZR010000408.1:0-3523 GCA_964557245.1 uncultured Anaerolineaceae bacterium
TGAGCCTCTCGGCGCTGGTGGGGCTGGTCGCGGTCGCTGCGTTCGGCTGGTGGTGGCTCGATCCGCTGGCAGCGTTGTTCATGGTGCCGTGGCTTGTGAAGGAAGGGCTGGAGGGCATCCGGGGGGATGCGTGTTTCGACGGGGCGAAGGTCTGCTGGTGCCGGGGGTGCTGGTTCGGGCTGCGGTCTTGTACCGACGCGGCTCTGGTAGCCTAGAAGCATGGGTGTAACACCGCGCGGCAAAGACCAAGCCCCGCCCTCTTAACGAGCGCGGGGCATCACGGGACCCGGAGATCGCTGAGCAGCAAGACGCCGATGTTGGTCCCGCGCTCTTGCGCACGCTGATTAGGCGGCCTCAAGAACAGGCTCAACCACGGGCACGTCGGCAGTCGAGCATTCCGCACATCCTTCCTGAGCGCCGGGGTTCGCCTCTGAGAGCCACAAAGCCCGCGGCACTTCGTTCTGTCCCGAACGGCCCCTGAACGCGGGGCTAGGATTCAGTGGCGTCCCCACGAGTACACCTTGCGGCCGGCCGGTGAGCTTGCTGGAAGGGTGCACAACGCCACACTTCCGGCAGGCGATACCGGTCGGGTCGACCATAGCTGCGGTGGCCCGAATGCCCCGCAACCCGCCGTGTGGAAATCCACCACGACCGCTTCAAGCATGCTGTCCTATCAGGCAGGAAGAACGACTTGGCTGGCGTGGGTGCTATGCGTTCGCCTCGGATGTCGCCCACTCAGGCCAGCCGCCGTCGAGACGGTAGGCCTCGAACCCACGCTCTCTGAGGAGAGCCACGGCCTCATCGGCGAAGAGACAGTAGTCGCCGCGGCAGTACGCCACGATTGGGCGATCGCGCGGCAGTTCTTCGAGGCGTGACGGAAGTTGGTCGGGAGGGACGGAGATAGCCCCCGGGATATGCCCGGACTCGAACTCAATTTCCGGACGGACATCCAGCAGCACAATTCGCTCGGCGGCCAACTCGGTCGAGAGCCGGGTGCGCGAGAGAGGCTCACCTTCCGCACCCTCAACGGCGAAGAGCCGGCTTATCTCCCTGATTTCCGGCAAACGGCGCTCAGCGACGTCCCGCAGCGAGAGCCAAAGCTTCAGCACGTCGGGACCTGCGAGGCCGTAGACAACCTTATTGCCCGCGCGGTCAGCCTCGACCAGGTGTGCCGCACGCAACACCTGGAGGTGCTGCGAGACGTTCGCCATGGACATGTCCGTTTCTTCGGCGAGGGCCTCGACGTGGCGAGGGGCCTGCGCCAGGAGGTCAAGCAGCTCGAGCCGTTTGTCGCTGGCCATCGCCTGGGCGATGCGAGCGAACTCGGGATAGATGCGTTTCTTGAATTCTCGATGGCCCATCGCTCAACCATAGCTCGAACTACTCAATTGGGAAAGAATTCAAGATATCTATTGACAAGCTGAATTTCGCCCGTCATTCTCTCGCCATCGCTCGCCCGGCCCCAGAAGGGAACGCCGCAGACCAGGGGAGCGAACGAGAGGAATGCCGATGAACCTACCGTCAGCCACACTGCCGAAGGCCCCGGCGATCACGACGATTGCCGAGGCAATCGTCGACCGCCAGTTCGAGCGTCTTGCCGATGTGTTCGACCCGAACATCAAGTTCCAGGCTCTCACCCCAGGTGGCCTCCGCGAAGCGGTCGGGGCCGAAGACGCGATCGCTCTGTTCAGCGAGTGGTTCGGCGGGGGGCACGAGCAGGAGCTGTCCTTCAATGAGTCTTTCACCGTCGGTGGAAGGCTGGGGCTGAGGTTTCGGCTTCGGCGGAAACTCGGAGCTGCCCCGGAAGCAGCGGCTTGGTACGTGATCGAACAGCATTGTTTCGCGGATGCCGGGCCACGCGGAATCGAGAGACTCTCTCTCGTCTGCTCCGGCCATACCGCGGAGGCTTCGGCGGCGGGGGCGGGAGAGGTGCATGAATTCGACGCCGGCAACCTCGGCTGCTCCGACGGGCTTCCCCAGGAATTCATGCGTCGGATCCGGTCGGTGGAGATCGGCGACACACTCCGGGTCATCACCAGTGACCCATCAGCGCGCGAAGACTTGCCTTCGCTGGCCCGCATGAACGGCCACATCATCGCGCCGCCCGAGCGTCTCGAAGATGGACGCACGCTCTTCACCGTCAGGCGCGACAAGTAACCGACCGACGGTCATGCAGACCAAAACGAAGCACTACTACCCAAGGGGGCACCAATGTCTGAGAAACTGATCTTCAATTGCACTTACGGCAAGGACTCCGCCGAGCGCGCCACCCTGCCACTCGTCGCGGCCAACGTCGCCGCTGTTGCCGGACAGCAGGCGGTTGTGCTCTGCACGGTCGATGCGGTCTGGCTCGGGACGTCGGGGGGCAGCGACGGCGTTGCAGCGCCCGGCCTCCCGACCTACGACGCTCTCTACGACGAGTTCATCGGGCGCGGCGGCCAGTTGTGGCTGTGCGGGGCGTGCACCAAGCCGCGAGGCATCACCGAAGAGCAGCTCCGTCCCGGCACGATCATCGTCGGCGCCGCGCGGGTCGTCGAAGAAGTCGTCAATGGGGCACGCACCGTCGCCTTCGCCTGACCAGGTGGCAACAGTAAGCTCACGAGGTTTCTGGTTATGAACTCGGCTCGCAGCAGATTGGAAACCCAGGGATATGTCGGAGTCGGCGAGCGCACACTCGCCGACATCCAGTTCGGATTGCGGTTTTCACCCGCACTTTGTGCCACGGGCGTAGCGATTGGTACGGCGCTCGCGTCGCCGCCGATCCTTTTCGCAATGATGGCAACAGCAATTGCCGGCGCCGCGACGCCGCGCCATCCATTCGATTGGCTGTACAACTACGGCGTCCGGCATCTGCTCGGTAAGCCTGCGATCCCGCGCAATGCGGCGCCGCGCCGGTTCTCGTGCGCTGTGGGTTCGGTTTGGCTGTTTGGCACCGCGCTTGCGTTTCTCGCTGGTTGGGACATCGGCGGATACGTGTTGGGCGCGGCGATGGCGGGCATGGCGGGGTTTGTCGCTGTCACGCACATCTGCCTTCCGTCACTGGTCTACACACGGCTGTTTGAACGTGTCGGGGACGTGCCCGAGGTGTCCGTTCAGGAGGCCTTCAGCAGGCTCCAGGACGGCGTGGTCGTCATTGACGTCCGCGATAAAGACTTCTGGTCGGCCGGCCACATCAAAGGCGCGCGGCGCGTCGACCTCGAACGACTGGCAACCGAGTCTGCGGCGCTCGATTCTGACTCGACCGTTCTGGTGGTGTGCCAGGGCGGGGTCACGAGCCTGAAGGCGGCACGCGTGCTACGTGACGCGGGATTCCTCGGCACGTGCAGTATCCGTGGCGGCATGACTTCATGGCTACGTGCGGGACTTCCGCTCGCCGGCAATGAGGCCGGCTGAATGGGAGTTCCCTGGACCACGCCCGTGCAATCCCGACCCGTCCGGCTGGGGCTCGGGGCGAACTGGCGCCAGTTCGCCCTGCTGGTGGCGGTCAACGGGGGCTCAGCCCGCACGGTCTCCACCCTGTTCG
>CAZKZR010000409.1:0-3521 GCA_964557245.1 uncultured Anaerolineaceae bacterium
AGAACTCCACGTTACTTTCGACGAGGTCGGTCAGGACATAGGTGAATGGCACATGCGCCAGCGTTGAGCTGTCGAAGAACTGGCTGATCTGCTTCAGGAAGTTGAAGCCGAGCCGCCCGCTGCCCGCGCCGATTTCGACGATGTAGACCGGCTCACTCAGGTCGAGGGTGGGCAGGCAATCGCGGAGAAAGCCGAACACGACGCGCGAATATGCGGCGGCGATGTGGTTACTGGTGCTGATACTGAAGGGGACCTTGCCATCGGACCAGGCGCCGATGCCATGCTGCGCATAGAACCGCCTCTGCAACTCCCAGAGAAGCGACTCAGAGAACGGCTTCGGTTCCTCGACCAGGTAGTCGGCCGAAGGGTCCTCTTGTTCTTCGGGCTCAGTCACAAGAGGCCTTCCCTGGGCGCGAATATCAACTAGCGGCCGCGCGCTCGGCCTTTGTCAGAACCGTTTCGGGGTGTTGGTGGAGACGAGGGGACTCGAACCCCTTACCTCAGCGATGCGAACGCTGCGCTCTCCCAGATGAGCTACGTCCCCAGAAACAAACGAACCGCTCCAATCGTATGGAGCGGCCCGTAGAAGGGTCAACCTGTGGGCTCAGGAGCGGTGGGAAGAACCCCGCCCGATGCGGTAGCTCGTTTCGCCGGTGAACTCGCGTTCCTTACCACACTTCTTGCAACGTCCTGGCGTCAGCTCCCCTCTCGGTGGTTCCAGTACCCAATGATGGACACAGTCGGCGACCATTTGGAGCATTTCCGCTTTGGACATGCAAGACCCCCTCGAACTATTCGTGTGTGGTGAACGGCCGAGGGTGCGTGTCACCCCGCCACCGGCCGCTGGCCAGTGTAGTCTTGCCTATAGACGGTTTCAATTCCTTATTTCGATTCGTCCAGCATCCCGGCCAAAGGTGTAATGGATACGACCCCACCCGAGACATCGATGTGTTCGATGACTTCGGCGATCGCAGGCACCAGGACTTCACGCGCGGGGCCCTTCACGACGTAGACATCGTTCGCGCCGGTTTGGATGACTTCGCTGATTGAGCCCAGCTCTTCGCCGCTGGTTGTGACCACGCGGAGGCCAATCAGCTCATGCACGAAGAAGGATTCGTCATCGTCGCGTAGCACGTCGCTGTCGGCGGCTTCGAGGAGTTCGCCGCGGAGGCCTTCCACGACTGACCGTTCGCCGATTCCGCCGACCTTGAGGATCCACTGGTCCTGGTCGGGGCGGGCGCGTTCGATCGTGCGGCGAATGCCCGCGATGTACACGGGACGGCCGCGCTGGATGTTTCGCGCCGTTGGGGAATAGACGAGAACGCGCATCTCTCCGCGTAAAGCGTGGGGACGAAGGATGCGCCCGACGGCGGTGAAACCGGGGCGCGGTTCTTTGGGGGTGCTCAGGAGGTTGGAGGGCCGGTTGGGGCGCGGCCGGACAGGTGGCGCGGGGGCCGGTTCGTCGCTGGTCAGTCGCCGATCTCCAGGTTGACGCGCACGTCTTCGCGCACAGCGGCGACCTTCACGAGTGCCCGCATGGAGCTGGCGATACGGCCGCCTTTCCCGATGACCTTGCCCCAATCGTCCTCGGCGACGTCCAGGCGGACCTGGACTCGGTCGCCGTCTTCGGTTTCGGTGACGCGGACTTCTTCGGGCTTATCAACCAGAGCTTTGGCGAGGTATTCGACGACCTCGCCCATCATCGTCTCAGCCATGGACTTACTCCTCGGCGGCAGCTTCCTCAGTGGGAGCGGCTTCTGCTTCAGCCTTTGCGGCGTCCTCCGCGGCCTTCGCGGCAGCGGCGGCCTCAGCCTTGGCGGCCTTGTCAGCTTCTTCGGCGCGGACCTTGGCACGCGCTTCTGCAGCCTTTGCCTGCTCGGCGCGCTTCAATTCCAGCTTCGCCTTAGGCTTCGGGGCGGCCTTCTCCATCACGCCAGCGCGGATCAGGATCTTCTCGGCCGACTCAGAGGGCTGGGCGCCCTTGGCGAGCCATTCCTTCACCTTCTCAGCGTCGATGATGACGGACGGCGGGTTGGCGTGCGGATCGTACGAGCCGAGGTTTTCGATGAATCGTCCATCGCGCTTGTCAGGCTTGTCCGCGACAACGACGCGATAGAAAGGGGTGCGCTTCTTACCGATGCGCTTCAACCGGATCCGGATCATTCTTACTCCTGGGAATACACCCGCGCCGATCGCGGGCGGAAAAGTGCACTTCGAGCCACAGTACACGATCTTCGCATAACGCGCAGTGCGGGCTTTCGAACCACAGAGACACGGAGGTCACGGAGGATTGGAGAGGCAACAGGAGAATTCCTCGCGAGGCCCTCGGGCAATCCCGCATCATTTCCGTGGGCGAACCCACCTAACATGCCGAATCTCCACCGGCTGCGTCTTGTTGAAGAGCCAGAGGACGGGAACGAAGAAATAGTCGGCTATGGAGCCCGTGTTGGCCCAGAGTGAGGACTTACCTTGCAGCAACTGCTCCTCCGCAATAACCCAGCCGTCCCGGAGCATTCGAACCCGTCCGCGAGCGAAGTCCTTTTCGCCGTGGTAGTTCTTCAATTTGAACTCGAGTTGTTCGACCATCCCGGCCTCCGTGAACTCTTCGAAATCTCCGTGCTCTCGGTACCTCGGTCGTTCGCTTGGACCTACCGGAACATCGGCATCTTGCCGGTGCTGAGCGTCTTGGCGATCTTTCTCGCTTCGAAGAACTGCTTGAGCAGCTGATTCACCTGCGTCGCATCGGTGCCGCTGCCGCGGGCGATGCGCTTGCGGCGCTTGCCGTCGATCTTGTCCGGGTGGCGACGCTCCCAGGGCGTCATCGAGAGCACGATCGCCTCGGCTTTGTTGAAGAACGAGTCATCGATGTTATCGACATCGAGTTGGGCTTTGATTTTGTTAAAACCCGGCAACATGCCGACGAGCTGGCCGAGCGGGCCCATCTTCCGGACTTTTCGGAGCTGTTCGACGAAGTCCTGGAGGTCGAAGGTGCCCTTCTTCATCTTTTCCGAGAACTTGTCGGTGTCCTCGTCGCCCATGGTTTCTTTGGCTTTTTCGATGAGGGAGAGCATGTCGCCCATGCCGAGGATTCGGCCGGCAAGGCGGTCAGGATAGAAGGGTTCGAGGGCGTCCGCCTTCTCGCCCATGCCGATGAACTTCACCGGGACACCGGTAACCTGGCGAATGCTGAGGGCGGCGCCGCCGCGGGCGTCGCCGTCCATTTTGGTCAGGATCAGACCGGTGGTGCCGACTTTGTCGTGGAACTCCTTGGCCGCTGTGACTGCGTCCTGGCCGGCCATCGCGTCTGCGACAAATAGGACCTCCTGCGGCGCTAGCTGGGATCGCAGATCGGCGACCTCTTTCATCATGTCTTCGTCGATGTGGAGGCGGCCTGCGGTATCGACCAGCAGGTGGGTCGCGTTCATGCGTTGCGCCTTTTCCAGGCCGTGGGCAGCGATGACCGCTGGTTTCACATCCGTGCCTTCTTCGTGGTAGGGCACATCGAGGGATTTGGCGAGGGT
>CAZKZR010000410.1:0-3514 GCA_964557245.1 uncultured Anaerolineaceae bacterium
GGCCCCGGAGTGGTGACGCTGCGGTTCGAGACCGACACGCCGACCACCGCCACGGTCCGCGTCATGACCAACCAGGTCGGGCCGGCCGCGTTCTACACTGAAGACCTCGACGATCTCGCAACGAACCACACCGTCTCGGTTCCAGCGAACGCCTTTGGCCGCTACCAGGTTCGGGTTGAGAACCAGGACGGTATCGCAGGCTGGGGCGAACTTCGTTACCTCAAGGACGCCGCCGGGGTGGACTGGGCGACCGGCGCGAATGCGCCAACGCTGAAAGCGCTGAGCGCGAAGAAGCTCGAAGTGAACTACGCGTTCCCCGCCGGGCATTCCTCCAAGCTGGGCTTCGATGGCCTGGTGCGCGTCTTCTCGACCGCCGCAAGCTGCACCACTGCTGATTCCTGCCCGGGAGACCCGGTGGGCCTGCCCGTCGCCTCGGATGCCGCAGGCAACGGACAACTCGAAACCCACACCGTTGGCCTGGCTGTACCGGGGTCAGCGTTCAACTACCAGGTGATCGTCGGCCAGCCCTTGAACGAGAACTCGACCACGATGATCTTCATGCAACTCGAAGTTCGCGGCGACCAGCTTCCGAAGACCAATTTCGAGGGGCCGGGCTCCATCACACGGTAAGAACGCACTACGCGGAGAAGCGGCGAAGGCGGATGGCGAATGCCATCCGCCCTTTGCATCCCCGGCTAGATGAGTCCTTCCAGCTGCAGGACGGCCCGGGCGGTGATCAAGTGCAACTCAATGCGTCGCTCAAGCGCCTGGTTCTCCTGTCCCATCTCCACGAGTATCGGCGTCAGACCCGTGACGTGGCCGCCGGCGGATAGCGAACTCGTGCCCCGGTTCGGTTGCCCGGCGCCGGGAGTCGCCGTTGGCCGCCCGAGACGCGTTCCATCGCGCACGATGAACTGCTCGCGCGCGGAGGCCTGGGCGTTGGCGATCTCGGCCATCTTCTGCGCGAAATCTGCCTGGCGAGGTCCAGGTCCGGCGGTGATGGTCTGGCCCAGCGCGCCGGTGCCGCTGTTCGGCGGGTATTCCGCGTAAAACGCCCACGACTCGTGCATGTCGAGGAGGACCTGTACTCGGAACTCCCTGCACGTGTCAAGGAACGCATTGGCCATCTGCTCCATCAGCAGCGGGCTATCCGCCCGCCCCGGATAGAGCCGGTTGAGGTCGCCGATTTCATCGAACGTTCGCACGAATGAGCTGATCGCCTGGACGTTGGAACGGGGCACCACGATCAAGCTCCCGGTCGTCGGCTCCCAGGTAGCTACCTCGTCGCCGGCGAGCCAGCCGCCTGGCTCGTTGCCGTGGACGCCCCCGAGCACCATCACCGCGGGACCGGGCTTGCCGCTGTGGCGAATGACCATGCGGGTCTCCGAAGCGGTGCCGGCCAGCAGGGTGCGTTCGCTCTCCCCGCGAGGGAACGGGGTGGGAGTGGCAGTCGGAGCAAGGGTAGGCGTGGCCGACGGCTCGAGTGTCGGTTCGGGCTCATCGCGCGCCAGTCCTGGGACAACACCTGCTCGTTGCGGGCCGCCGGCAGCCCCGGAACCGCATGCGGCCGAGGCAACCGCGACCGCTGCTCCGGCGAGAAACTGCCTGCGGCTAACCCTGCGCATTGGCCGATTGTACGGATGCGGCAGGTAGACTGAGGAAAGGTGCCACGACTAGCCCTGTAGCCGGACCAGTGCCTCTCGCACGGTGCGAACAGGCGAAAGCGTGAGGCCTTCGACTGGCGCCGTTCCTTCAGGCACAACGCAGCGCGTAAAGCCCATCCGTCCCAGTTCAGCCAGTCTCCGGTTTGCCTGTTGCACCGGGCGGACCGCGCCAGAAAGTGCGACCTCGCCGAGGAAGGCCGTGCCGCGCGGTAAGGGCTGGTCGGTTGCTGCCGAAGCCAGCGCCGCCAGGACGGCGAGATCGGCTCCGGTGTCCCGGAGGCGCATCCCGCCCGAGACGCTGGCCACGACATCCATAGCGCCGGTGTTCACACCCGCGCGGCGGGCGAGCACCGCGAGCAGGAGATGCAACCGGGACGTCTCCAGTCCGGATGCGATGCGGCGCGGCGAGGCCAGGTTCGTTGGTACCGCCAGCGCTTGCACTTCCAGCGCCAACGGCCGGGAGCCTTCGATGACGGCGGTGACTGCGCACCCGGAAGCGCCGGCGTCGTGGCTTTCCAGCAGCGCCGAACTCGGGTTCTCGACGCTTTGCAGGCCCTCGCCGGTCATCTCAAACACGCCGACTTCGTCAGTCGCGCCGAAGCGGTTCTTCACGGCGCGCAACACGCGCACCGCGCCGCCCTCAGCGTTTTCAAAATAGAGCACGGCATCGACGAGGTGCTCGAGCAGCCGCGGCCCCGCGATTTCGCCGCCTTTCGTGACATGGCCGGTCACAATCGTTGCGATGTCGTTCCCCTTGGCGAACGCGACCAGCCGGGCTCCGGCCTCGGACAATTGCGCTGGACCGCCGGAACGGCTCTCGAGGCCCTCAACGTACACGGACTGGATGGAATCGATGACCAGCACGTCCGTGCCCATCGCCTCGGCGGCGGCGAGCGCGGCGTCCAGGCTGGATTCAGGGATCAGCGTGAGAGATGCATCGGCGATGCCGAGGCGCGTGGCGCGCATTCGAACCTGCCTGGGCGATTCCTCACCGCAAACGTAGCCGACCGTGCGCCCTTCGCCCGCGAGCCGGGCTGCTGCCTGCAGCATCAGCGTGGACTTGCCTATGCCCGGGTCCCCGCCGACCAGGACCAGCGAGCCGGGCACCAGTCCGCCACCCAGCACCCGGTCCAGTTCTTCGATCTTCGTCGACCAGCGCAGGCCCGGCTCGTCCACAACCGCGCTCAGCGGCACGGTCCTGGCCGGCAATGGGGCAGCGTTCCCGCGTGGCGCACCCGGCGCACGGGATTCGGCGAACTGCTCCAGCGTGCTCCACGCCTGGCACTGCGCGCAGCGCCCGACGAATGCCGGCGTGGTCCAGCCGCACTCCCGGCAACGGTAGCCCCGGTTCGGTCGTGGCATCCGCAGGAGTGTACAGGCCGCCGGCACTATCGCTCAGGGCGCGTGTCACCCAGCAGCTGGCCATCACCCGCGACGAACACGCGGTCAGCCGGGCCGAGCGCTGGAATCCCCTCCAGGGTGGGCGCCCACCGTACATCGCCAACCTCCGGGTAGTGCCAGCGGACAACCGGGCCCAGGTTCGCGGCGTCGAACAGAGCGAGGTCGAGCGGGATGTTCACGCAGTACAGCGTCCCTCCGCGGGGGAGTGCCGGGTACTCTGCCCGCAACTCCGCGACCCACGCCTGCTCTCGCACAGGGCCGATGTCCTCCCAGTGCTGGTTCCGATCCCAGACCACGAAGACTCCGAGGATAAGAGTGATGGCTCCGAAGACCGGAGCGGCCGCGATGGACAATTCCCGCCGGCGCTTCAGCCAGTCGCCTGCATCCGCCACCGCAATAGCAAGGACGAGCGCGAGGACCGGTGTCGAGAAATAGAAGTACCGTTGCCC
>CAZKZR010000411.1:0-3507 GCA_964557245.1 uncultured Anaerolineaceae bacterium
CGTCGCGCCGTTCACATCCAGCACGATGCGCGCATAGAAGGTGTCGTTCGAGAGGTCGTTGACGACGATGTAGGCGACGCGGCCGCCGAGCTCTTCAATCAAATTGCGCAGCAGGTCATGCGTCAGCGGGCGGGCCACAGCAACGTCCTGAAGGCGCACGGCTATCGCATCGGCTTCCGCCGGGCCGATCCAGATCGGCAAATACCGATCGCTGTCCTTTTCCCGGAGGATGACGACGCGCTGATAGTTCATCAGGCTGAGCCGGATACTCTCGATGCTCAGCTCTTTCACGATGCGGCCTCCGCGGGCCTGACGGCCCTTCGAATCCGATGATAGGTTCGCGCTGATCGGGCAGTCAATGAAGGGATCACCCGATGGTCACCCGTTGGGAAAGCGCCGTTTCTCGCGGCTGCCGGAGATTCACAATAGCAATCAAACCAATCGCGATGGCCACCGACGCAATCACGGGCGGCACACCCACCGTGTCGCCCAAAGCACCCGCTACCAGCACCGGCAGGGAGGATGCCAGCGCCGACATCGCTGCCTGGGTAGCGCCCACCCGGCCGCGCAGGTGGAGCGGCACCCGGTCGTCGAGCACGGTCTGGGCTGCGACGTTCACCAGCGCATACGAGAACCCGAGTGGTGCCACGATCACCATGGCCATCACGCCGCCGCCATCGAACTTTCCTATCCGGATGTCATTCAACCAGCTCAAGAATCCGTAGCCGCCGAGG
Source organism: uncultured Anaerolineaceae bacterium (assembly GCA_964557245.1). Classification (GTDB taxonomy): domain Bacteria; phylum Chloroflexota; class Dehalococcoidia; order Tepidiformales; family Tepidiformaceae; genus Amarobacter. The sequence continues at coordinate 735 of CAZKZR010000411.1, forward strand.
AAGTCGGCCTCCTTGTTGACGAAAGCGAGCAAGGCGAGCAGGACGGTAAAGCTCAGGAACCCGACCGTACTCAACAGCGCATGAGGCACGCGGTGGGCGAGGAAGCTCGCGACCCGCAGTCCAAGCACCACGCCGATGGCCGCAGGCGTAAGGATTACCGCTCCGATGTCCACCGGAAGGTCCAGCACGTCTTCGATGTACTTGGGGATCAGCCCGCTGATGATGATGAGGGCCGTGGAAATCAGCGTGAGCTCAAGTGCCGCGCGCATCACCAGCCGGTCTGCCTGCATGGCGCGCCAGCCGGCCAGCCACCAGCGTCCGCGCGGCTCGCTGCCTCCGATTTCCTGCCGTTTGGGCGATGTTGTCCGTCCGATCATGACCGCCTGGACGGCGGCGACGGCGAAAAGCCCGGCGCAGATTCCGAAAAGCGTTCTCGGGCTATCCACCACGCGAAGGACGAGCGGTGCAAGCACACCCAGGCCGACTAACTGTGCGGCGCCACCGACGGCGTGGCTAATCGCGTTCGCTCGGGCATACGCGGTCCGCTCGACGATGGCCGGCAGAATGGCGCCTTCCGCGCTCGATGCGAACTGTGTTGCGGTGGCCAGGAGGACTGCCACGACGTAGTACGACGCGACGCCGCCGGTATCCCGCAGGAAGTACAGGCAAACGGCAGCGCGCACCGCATGGCCGAGCAGCACGAGAAGCCGCTTCGGCAGCACATCCGCCGCTGTGCCAGCGAGGATCCCGGCCACCGTCGAAGGAACGACCAGGGCGAGGACGAGCAGGGAACTGAGGAACGCCTTGCCGGTCTCTTCATTGATCAGGAGCACAAGGCCGAAGTTGATCGCGTTCTGAGCCACCCGCGAAAAGAACCGCGTGTAGCTGAGCATCCTGAACGGACGCTGTTGGAGCAGGGGAAGGACAGCGTCGGCCGAGCTAAGCGTCACGCTGAATTCGCGCCTTCACCCGTGATTCGAACTTCCGCCGGTCGAGAAGCACCCTCCGGTTGCACGTCAGGCACTCGATCCCGACGTCCGCTCCGGCCCGATAGACCTTCCACTCCCAACCTCCGCATGGGTGCTGCCGCCTCATCCGGTACACCTCACCTTCAGAGACCTCGCCGGGACTCACGCCGGCAGCGCCGCGGCCGCGCGCAATTCGTCGCGCAGCTGCCGGGCTGCTTCGCCGGCCGCCTCCGCGAAGTCCGGCCCTTCCGAGGCGTACATGATTGAGCGGCTGGCATTCACCACCATTTTGCCGTGCTGGTAGCCCGCGCTCTGCACCACGTCGATCGGCAGACCACCCTGGGCGCCCACGCCCGGGACCAGCAAGGGAGTTCCAGGCACGAGACTGCGGACATCGCGCAGTTCGGCCGGGGCGGTCGCCCCCACCACCAGTCCCACGTGCGGGGCCCAGGAAGTCGCCGTAAGCGCCACGTGCTGGTATAGCAAGCGGCCGTTCTCCAGGCGCTGCTCCTGGAACTCGCGCGAACCAGGGTTGGAGGTCCGGCAGAGCACAAACACCGCGTTCTTCTCGTAGGCCAGGAATGGTGCGACCGCATCCTGTCCCTGGTATCCGTTCACCGTCACCGCGCCGAACTTCCACTGCTCGAACATCGCTCGTGCATAGGCTTCAGCGGTGTTGCCCATGTCGCCGCGCTTCACGTCACCGATGACCGGGATTCCAGACGGAATCAAGGACAGCGTCTTCTCGAGGGCCTGGAGGCCGGGAATCCCGAACTGTTCGTAGAAGGCGATGTTCGGCTTGAAGCAGGCGGCGTATGGCGCTGTGGCCTCGATGATGCCTCGATTCAACTCCACCAGTCGATTGAGAGGCGTCTTCTTAAAGTCAGGGTCGAGGCCGACACACACGAGGGAATCTACCTCGCGGCTGCGAGCCTCAAGTTCCGCAAAAAACGTCATACCACTGCCTCCTCTGTTGTACTTCGAATACCCAGACGGTCCATCGCTGCCCGGAAGCTCTCCCGGTCCCCGCTTACGATAAGGTCGAGGCTTCCTCGCGCCTCAGCAGCTGCCCGCAGTGACTGTTCGTCCAGTACCTGCACCGCACGCCGGGCAACGGCCTCCGATGTATCGACGATGGACAGCTGGGGGTAGACCGAGCGAATGTCGTCCGCGAGGAAGTGATAATGCGTGCAGCCGAGAACCACCGTGTCGGCGCCGGCCCGCACTTCGGCGCCGAGCGCATTCTCCAGCGCGCGCCGCGCCGCTTCGCTGCCCGCCCGGCCTTCCTCTACAAGTTCCGCCAGGCCGTGCCCGGCTACCGAACTGATGCGAGTGGCGCGACCGAAGTCCTCGACTACCCGGGCGTACAGCTCGCCGTCCAGCGTCCCCTCGGTCGCGAGGATCACCACGCGTCCGGAGGCCGAACCCGCCGCCGCGGGCTTCACGCCGGGGACCATTCCAACGAACGGGACTGGAAACGCCTCTCGCAACTCGGCAATCGCCGCCGCGGAGGCCGTATTGCACGCCACCACGATGAGCTTCGCTCCGCTCTCAAGTAGACGGTGCGTGATTGCAAAGGAACGCTTGCGGACTTCGGCCGCCGGCCTGGGTCCGTAAGGAAACCACGCCGTGTCAGCGAAATAGATGACTCGCTCATTCGGAGCCATCTGACGAAACGCCTGGAGAACACTGAGACCGCCAACGCCCGAATCGAACATCCCCACCGGACGGTCATCCATCGGGCTCCACCTTAGCATGACGGGTGCGCGAAACGCCTCTCGCCGCGATGCTCTCCTCGTGATCAG
>CAZKZR010000412.1:0-3481 GCA_964557245.1 uncultured Anaerolineaceae bacterium
AGCGATGACGCCCTCGTCTTCGAAGAGCGCATCCACCGGCGTCCGCCCGGAAAGCAGCTCATCGCAGTACCAGTCGAGGCTCATGCCATTGCGGCTTCGATTTCGCCTTCGTTCAGCTCCGGTCCCACCACCGAACAATGCAGTTCGCCGCGCCGGATGACCCGCTTGGCCACTTCTCGTACCTGGTCGGCGGTGATCGCCTCAATCTGGGCGACGACATCGTCTACCGATTCAATCGCGCCTTTCGTGAGCAGCAACTCGCCATTCCGCTGCCCGATGGAGAACGCGGTCTCCAGGGAAAGCCGGAATCTTCCGATGTTGTGGTCCTTCGCCTTGCGCAACTCTTCGGCCGGCACCAGGTCTGTCGTCAGTTTCTCGGTCTCTTCCAGGCAGACCGAAATCGTCTCGCTGAGCTTGTCCCGGTTGACGCCGGCAGAAATCGTGAACACGCCAGCATCCGAAAGGTAGCCGTATCCCGAACCCACTGAATACGCCAGGCCGCGACGCTCTCGTACCTCCCTGAACAGCCGCGAACTCATGCCGCCGCCAAGCACGTCGTTCATGATCCGCATGGAGAAGCGGTCCGGGTCGTCCCGTCCGAACATTGGAAGACCCAGGTACATCGTGCACTGGTCGATGGGGCGGGTATCCGTCGCGATTCGAGGGCCGGTGATGCTCGAGTCGTAGGGCGTTATCTCCGGCAGCGCTCCATCGACCATGCTGCTGAACATGGGCGTGGCCAGTTCCACCACCTGCTGGTGCGTAACGTTGCCCGCCACCGAAAGCACGATGTTCGAGGGCTTGTACCACTCGCTGATGTGCCCGATGAAGTCCGGCCGCTTCCAAGTCGGGATCAGTTCAACCGGGCCGCCGACATCCCAGCCGGCCGGCTGTTCGCCGTACACGGAAGTGCCGATGAGGCGCCCTGCCCACGCGCCCGGGTTGTCGTGGTTTCGCTTTAGTTCTTGCTGGACGACAGGGCACTCCCGGTCGATTTCCTCTTGCTCGAGCTTCGAGTGGAGCAGCATATCGGCGGCGACATCCAGCGCGATCGGGAACCGGTCGAACGGGACAATGTTCCAGTAGCAGGTGAATTCCTTGTTCGTGTAGGCATTGAGCGTCCCGCCCGCTCCCTCAATCTCTTCCGCGATCATGATCGCGTCAGGCCGCTTCTCCGTGCCTTTGAACACCATGTGCTCGAGAAAGTGCGTGATTCCGTTCAGCCTCGCCGGCTCGGACCGCGACCCCACACCCACGAAAATATTGACCGAGACGGCCTGGGTGGAAGGCATGGGCGCAGTGACGATGCGCAGTCCGTTCGCGAGCGTTGTCAGTTCCCAGTTAGCCACAGATGCCTCCCCTGAGTGGAGCGGCATCATACGGGACGGGAGGGAAGGGAGAAGCTAGCCATCCGGCCAGCGCCGGCCGTGCCCTCCGGCACGGCCGTGCAACACACCCTTCTAGCTCCAGCGGTCCCACCGCATGATTTCCGCGACTGGCTTGCGCGTGACGGGCCCGAACTTGCCCATTGGGTAGCCCACCGGGATCAAGCAGAACGGCACGATGTCTTCCGGCAGCCCGAGGACCTCGCTCGCCGCGCGTCGGTCCGCGATGGCGAAGGTCGTCGGTGTCGCCGCCAGGCCCAATGCCCGCGCCGCCAGCAACAGGTTCTGCACACCGGGCCAGATCGAACCGCCGGCGCCCGCGCCGGCGCTGAAACTCTCTCGCACGGGCAGCGCCACCTGGAGACAGGCAATCACCAGCGCCGGGATCTCCGCGAAGTGATCCGCTTGCCAACGCACAGCCTCCACCATGCGCGCCCGCTTCGCCGCGTCCTGGTGGGGCAGCGCATCCATGCGGCCGCCCCCGGGCGCCGTGTAGGCCTCGAATACCTTTCGGTTCAGCTCGCCCAGCTTCTCCTTCTGTCCGCGGTCCCGGACCACGATCCAGCGCCCGTTCTGCACATTCGAACCGGATGCCGCCTGGTTCGCCGCGTCGATCAGCTTCAGCAGCGTCTCTTCCGGCACCGGGTCCGGCTTGATCCGCCGCATCGCCCGGCAGTTGTAGATCACTTCGAAAATACCCATCTCGTCGGCCATCACGGCGCCTCCGGAACCTCGATTTGTGTCCTGACTATACGGCGCTTCCCACGCCTGACCTCCAGCCCTACCCTCTAGTTGCTACATGCCGCACGAAATCTCCGGACTCCGCCTCGCTCCCAACTGGACCAGCGCGGCCGCATCCCTGGAAGGCATTCTCGAATTCCTCGGCCAGCCTCTGCCGCGTCACGCCGTGATGGGCCTGACCGGCCACGCCTGGCACGCCTGCCTCGGAACGAAGGGCGATGTCACCGCACTTCCCTCCGGCGTCGCGGATCTCGATTGGCAGGCGATGGTGGAGCGCTACGCCCGCACGGGCTTTCGCTGGGAACGCTTCGGCGGCGAACTACCCGAAGGCGGTGACTGGACGGACATGCGTGAAGCAGCGATCGAGTGGGCCAGCCGCCACCTCGATGCCGGCCGGCCGCTCATCGGTTGGGACTTTCACCTGCACGAGCACGCGATCGTGTTCGGTTACGACCGCGACCGAGCCGGCTTTCTTGTGCATGACATGCTCACTGAAGAACTTGGTCCCTTCGTCCTTTGGGATGTCTGGCCGACCGCCATCGGCCGACTGGAACTCTTCGCTCCCGTCGAACCCGCCTCGCTCGACCCGCTGGAAAGCATCGGCGGTGCGCTGGAAACAGCCATGCTCTGCTTCGAAGGCAGAGACGGCCCTCCCGACGGACAACCGCGCGGCACCGCAGCCCTCGATGCCTGGGCCGATGCGCTCGACGGCGAAGGCGAAGTGGACCGCGCCGGCAACGCCTACACGCTGGTGGTCTTGCAGGCAGCCCGCATGGACGGCGCCGCCTTCCTCGCCGACCTCGCCGAATCCATTCCGGAACTCTCCAAACCCCTGGCCTCAGCGTCGGAGGCTATTCGGGAGGAAGTGAAAGCGCTTTCTCCACTGATCACGCTCTTTCCGTTCCCCAGCGGCGGGCACGGCAATGTGAACAACGCAGGACTGCGCCGCGCCGCCGCCATGGCGCTCCGCCGTGCGGCAAAGCACGAGCGCGACGCTGCTGCCGGGGTGCGCGCCGCGCTGACGCTTCTCGAGGGCTGACCGCCTAGCTCGCGATTGCCGTCCGGGCAGCGCGTCCCGTCCGTTCCCGCGCTTCCCGGATCGCCGCCTGGACGCGCGCCGGCTCGGCTACCCGGGTAATCACCGCGACCAGCGCCGTTACCACCAGGAAGTCGTCTGCGTGCCCGATCACCGGGATGAAGTCGGGGATCACATCGATCGGCAGAGCCAGATACCCCGCTGCCAACGCCACCAGGATCCGCCCGCCAATCGGCAGGTTTCCGTCTCGCAGCATGATCCGCGCGAACTCCAGCCGGTCGGCCCGCGAAAGCGAAAGGAACTGCCGCCCCCGCCGCCG
>CAZKZR010000413.1:0-3473 GCA_964557245.1 uncultured Anaerolineaceae bacterium
GCTGTAAGCAACACGCGCAGGATGCGCTGGAACCTCTGTTGCAACGGTGTGGACCGCCGCACGAGCTCGCGGGCGTCGGCAGTGAGTTTCACGGCGTAGGCCTCGCTCCCAACCTGTTCCGCCTGGTAGTAGCAGTCGCCGGCGGTGCAGAAACTCCCGGAACGCAGCAAGTCGCCCGGCCCGCGGTTCACGGAATCCGATTCTCCGGTGAGCAGGGATTCGTCGATCTCTGCCGTCCGGTCGACGATGTGGCCGTCCGCGACCACCTGGTCGCCCTTGCGAAGGTGAATGAGGTCGCCCTGTACCACGTCTTCCGCCAGGATCTCGCGCGCCTCGCCGTCACGCACCACGGCTGCGCGCGGCGCGGTGAGCGCGCGTAACTCTCGCAGGGTCCGCGTGGCTTTCAGCTCCTGCAGTGTGGAAACGGCGACGTTCGCAACCACCACGATGCCGACGAAGGCGCCGTCCTTGATTTCGCCGACCGCCAGCAATGCGGCGATCAATGCTCCCAGTACGACGTTGAAGAAGGTAAGCGCGTTCGCGCGGACAACGTCGCCGTCCGTCCGGAGGCTCGAAGAGTCCTGGTTGGAGAGCCCGGCCGCGGCCCGTGCGATGGCATCTGACGAAGACAGCCCGCGGAGTGCGGGCTGAGCAGCGTTGCCAGGCAGAGCTTGCTGAGTCACCTAGCTAGCGTGACGCAGCGGCCGATTCGATGAAAGCCGAGGGTTGAGCGGCTAACCCTTCAGCCCAACGATCGCCAGTGTGATGAGCAACCCGATGAACGCCCCACACATGAGCGACAGATAGCCGATCGTTTTCCACATACTTAAACGCCCCCGATGTTTTGCGCGGCTATCGTAGCCCCGTTCGGCACAGGGCGAAATCGCGGCGGGCCGGTAGTATAGAAGGGTGCACATGCTGGACCACGACTCATGAAGCGGGCCGTTGTGCTCGCCGCCGGCGATGGCGGCCGCCTGGCCGAACACACCGCCGAGACGCCGAAACCCCTCGTTCTCCTCGCCGGGCGGCCACTCATCGGCTACACCTTGGAGTCCCTGGCTGAGGCGGGTGTTGAAGAGGCCATCGTCGTTGTCGGTTACCGCGCGGGCCAGGTGGTCTCGGCCCTCTCCGAAGGCCGCACCCCGCTTCCCGTCCGCTTTGTTTCGAACAGCCGCTTTCACGGCGGGGCGTCCCTCTCCCTTCGCGTAGCCAGGACCGAAACCGGTCGTGAGCCTTTCCTTTTAGTAATGGCCGATCATCTGCTCTCAGCACCCATCCTTCGGAGGCTCATCGGCGCGCCTCGCCAGGAGGCCGTCAGCCTCGTCGCGACCGACGCCGCCCCCTGGCCCGCCGCCTACAGCGAAGAAGCCACGCGGGTGGTGCTCGAACCCTCGACTCGCCGGGTGTGCGCTATCGGGAAGGGCCTGGAACCCTGGGACGCGCTTGATACCGGCGCGTTCCTCCTCGCCCCCGCCGCCTGGGAGGCCGTGGACGCTGCCCCCGAGGACTGCGAGCTGAGCCTCATCTTCTCCGAGCTTGCCCGGCGCGGTTTGCTCGAAAGCGTCGATGTCTCCGGCGCACCCTGGTACGACGTCGATACGGCCGAGGACCTCGCCGCCGCGCGCGAGCTCATGGTCGGCGGCCGGAGATGACCTACGAAGGCATCGTCTCGCGTTACCTGAACCGGCCGCTCAGCCGGCCAGTCTCGCGCGCTCTCGCGCGGACTGCCGTGACTCCCAACGCAGTCACCGCCTTCACCCTCCTGCTTTCGTTCGCCACCGGAGCGATGCTCGCGGCGGGGTGGAACATCGCCGGCGGCATTGCTATCCAGGCGGTCAGCGTAATCGACGGGGTGGACGGCGAGTTGGCCCGCATCAAGGGGCTGGCCTCCCGCTTCGGCGCCGTCTTCGATGCCGTGACCGACCGTTACGGCGATGCCGCCATGCTCGCCGGGATGACCGTTTACGCGGTGCGCTTCGAATCCCACCCGCACCCGGAGTTCTTCGGGATGCTCGCCCTCTCGGCCGCGCTCATCGTCAGCTACAGCCGCGCCCGCATCGAAGCTGACTTGCCGGACGTCATCCAGGCGGGCCGCCTCGATTCCATCTTCGGGCTCGCCAGCCGCGACGTGCGTTCGCTCATCGCAGCGGTCGGGGCGGTTGCCGGGCAGTGTTACTGGACGCTGATTCTGCTGGCCGCCATCTCCTCGGCGACGATCGCCTGGCGGCTGATCTACCTGCGGGTCAGCGTGGGTTCCCGGCGGTACGCGAGCTAATCCACCCACCGCAGCTTCACCGGTCCCCCGGTGTCGCGCACTTCAATCAGGACGCTTGCGAACCCTGCTGTCTCTTCGAACTCCACCGCCAGGCGGACCGCTGCGTTGCCGTTCGGCGCCTCGGCGACGAGCTTGCCGTCAACCCAGACTTTCGCTTCCCCATCGACTTCGAGCGTGAACCGGTTCCGCCCGCGCTCCGTCTCCAGCTTGTTCGTCAGCTGCATGCTCCAGGCGTCCGGCTTGAAATCGAGGAACGGCCGGTCGGCGATATCGAAGTCCAGGCCGTCAACGAATCCTTCGCCGGAGCGCACGTCCGCGCCGGTGACGCCCTTCTCGTAATAGGTCAGCAACCACTGGTCCTTGGGGCGGGCGACGGTGTGGACCGGCACAGGCGTGGCGGTGGGCGGGACCACCGGCGTCGCGGTCACCGGGTCGCCGAGGTGGATGGTGGCCGGCGCCTTGTCATTGCCCTCGGTGGATGTCGGGTCAAAGAAGAGGAAGCCCAGGAGTCCGCCGATGGCGAGCACCCCGAGGGCTACATATTCGCGGGGGCCAAGGCCAAACACCGCCCCAGTGTGATTCGATGGCGCCCGTACCGGCAAAGCGCCGGGCAACAGCCGGGAAAGATCGCGTGCGAGGGATCCTGAACGATGACGCCGGTTTTACGTAACTCAGGGAATCCCCGGTTCCCTGTTCGCGGGTTCGGAACCAAACTGGCGGGGATGCGAAAACTTAACACTCTCGCGCTGGCCGCCGTTGGGCTGGCGCTGGTCATCGGTTCGCTGAGCTTCGCCCTGACGGCGAGCGGCGCCGAGCCCGTGCTGGTGCGGCAGGCCGTGGTCCCTGGCATCGCGGGCGATAGCAGCACCTTCAACCCCGGCCAGCAGAGCACCCCCACGCCCGAGGCCTTCGGCTGCGCGGGCTTCCGTACGCCGATCAAGCTGCTTAGTGACCCGGCCGGCGGTTTCGACCGGACGCCCGTTGTCTCCAGCTTCTTTGCGCTGGTCAGCGAGACCCGCCCGGACGGTGTCACCGACAAGAGCGCGCGGTTCGCTCCGTTCGAAAGCCAGGTGGCGGAAATCACCGGCACGCTCGTCGGGTTCCGCCGCATCTCCGGCGGCGGAATCGACCTTGTGATTTCGCAGGGGGCCGGCGGCGACCTGATGGTCGCTTCGTTCCCGGGCCAGGGCTGCCTGGC
>CAZKZR010000414.1:0-3461 GCA_964557245.1 uncultured Anaerolineaceae bacterium
CCGCCCCTTTCTGGGGCGGTAGTTGCATCTGCCACAGGAGCAAAGCATGGAACTGAAAGACACCACCAAAGCCCGCGCCCAGATGCTGGGCTGGTCCGATGACCTGGTCACGAAGATCGAAGCCTCGGCGCTGAAGGACCGAACGGTCGCGAACATGGCGTACATGAAGCTGCCCGGCGACCGGGTTTCGGCGTTCGTGGACAAGGTGAACGAGAACCCGGAGCGGATGAGCCAGATCACGTTTAACTTCATTCGGACCAAGTCAGAGCGCGGCGTGAAAGCCACCCCAGGCCCGGACGGCATGACCCTCGACCGGATTAATATCGGGACGTACGGGCAGGTGCCGGACTACTGGCCGTATGAGAACGACGCGCCGCGGGGCTCGCACCCCAACGAGGACAACTACCTCCCGGGCAACTACACGATCTTCGACAAGTCAGAAGTGTGGGCCGAAGGCGTCGACGTGCTGTACGAGGACGCCATCAAGGAGCGCTGGATCCCGGCGACGGACCTGGACTGGGCGAACGGTCTGAAGGAACTGCCGGAGGAAGTTGAGCGCGCGATGTGCCAGCTCTGCACGACATACAGCTCCAACGGGCTGGTCGAACAGAAGATCATCTCCAAGTGGTTCGAGCCGATCAGCTACGGCTTCCACGATGTGATGCTCTTCCTGGGAACGCAGGTCTACGACGCCGGCCACAAGGTGGAAGCCCTGCGCAAGCGGGCCCTCGCGAACGGCGGCGGCCTCGGGCAGGCGCCGCTGGGAACGCTCTACCGCGGTTGGTATGGCGCGCTCAAGCTGACGGAGATGCTGGTCTGCCTGGACGTGGTTTACAAGTCGTACGAACTAAGCCTGTTCGAGGCGAACCGCGACTTCGCGAAGACGGACCTCGATGCCAAGCTGTTCGACTTGATGGCGAAGGATTCGAAGCGGCACCTGGAGTACGGCAAGCGCCACATGCTCTGGTACATGCAGCACCACCCGCGCGGCCCACAGAACGTGCAGGCCTGGCTCGGGCGGGGCGAAGCTTCGCTTTCCAACGAGATTCGCCACAGCCACGCGGAACGTGAGGCACTGGTGGTGCTGTTCGCGAACGGCCTGGAGAAGGTCAACACCGGCGTGGAGAAGCTTCGGCAACTGCGTCAGAAACAGAACATGGACTACATCGGGCTGATGGACAGCCTCGGCATCGACCGCCTGCCGCAATTCAACCCGGGCCTGGCAAAGATGGCGGAAGACCCGCTGGCCGTTTAGCTCCAGGACGACGACCACCACGCAAGAGGCCCGCTTTCGCGGGCCTCTTTTGTGTCAGCGTGGATTGAGTCAGTCAGGCGCCGGGCCTGGCGATCATGAGCCAGAGGAACACCAGGAAGGAGAGGTCCAGGACCACCCCGGCCACGATGGTCATGGGGTTGTTGAGGTGCGTGCTCAACTCCTGGCTCACCGGGCGATCTCCCAGTGCTTCGGCCATGTCGTGGGCCTTCCGATTCTGCCGGAGCAGGTACCCGTGGTCGATGGCCAGAACGACGATGAGCAGCGTGAACGCCGCGGAAATCCAGGCGTCGCCCATGGAGTAGTTCAGTTCGCTTACCAGGGCGAAGCCGAAGATGAGCACGAGAACCGACCCCGCCGACGTCCCGATGAGTTCAGAGAGCCGGATCATGTTCGAGAGCGTGACAACGGTGCGCGCGCTCTGGACCCGCGCGATGGCGACCCCAGCGCCGGTGCTCAGGCCAGCGGCGCCCAAAAGCAAGAAGACACCGAGCAGGTGTCCGTACAGGTAGACCTCAGCTGTCGTCATGAAACGTCCTCCGCCGGGACAGTAGCATTCCCGCGGAGTTCGCGCTGCCCGACGCGGGTGAGGAGGGTCGAACTAGCCGAACCAGGCCTCGTTGCCGAGCGCGGCAGGCAGGGGGCCATCCAGCACGAAGCGGCGCAGTTCCCGGCGATCGGCGGGCAGGAAGCAGTGTGCGCAAGCGCGTGGGCGGGGCAGTTCGACTGGGACCAGCAGCCGGTGCGCCCCATGCGCGGGGCAGGTCAGTTCGTACTCGATTACTTCGATGCGCATGCCTGTCCTCCGTTCCCCCCGCTCACCGATGGATAGATAGGATAGTTCTATCCGCAGGAAATAATAGGTACCGCGGGCTACGGTTTTGTGAACATTTGGGCAATTCTCGTATGGCGTATTGCCGACTTGGTCACTTCGCCCGTGGGCGGGGCTCAAGGACAGGCCGCTGCACAGGCCGCAGAATGGAACGATGGAGAGCGACGGGGGCGTGTTTCGAGGTCAGCGGGCGGGATTGACCATCGGTTTGCTGATGGCCGTGACGATTGTCGCGTTCGAAGCGCTGGCGGTCAGCACCGTCATGCCCAAAGCCGAGGACGACCTCGGACACCTCGAACTGTATGGGTGGGCGTTCAGCGGGTTCCTATTGGCGACGGTTGTGGGCATCACCTGGGCGGGGGAACAAGCTGACCAGCACGGGCCGGGCAGACCGCTGGCGATGGGTATGGTGCTGTTCGGAATTGGGTTGGCAGTCGCCGGTTTGGCGCCTTCGATGTATGTGCTGGTGCTCGGCCGGGTAATCCAGGGCCTGGGCGGGGGCGCGCTGCCGGCGATCGTTTACGTGGTGATTGGCCGGGGGTACCCGGAATCACTGCGGCCGCGGATGCTGGCGATGCTGGCGTCGGCATGGGTGGTCCCGGGATTCGTCGGGCCTGCCGTAGGGGGCGCCGTCGCGGAGTGGATCAACTGGCGAGCGACGTTCTTGATGATCGTGCCCCTGCTGCCGCTGACGGCGATTCTCACTCTGCCGGCTATCTACGGGCTGGGACCGCCAGAAACGCTGGATCGCCGACCCAGCAGGCTGCCGGGCGCGATCCAGCTCGCAGTTGCCGGGGGCATCGCGCTGGGAGGCGTGGCGAGCGGCAGCGTGTGGATCGGCGCGGCGTTGGTTGTGGCGGGCATCGCGATGGGCTTCCCGGCGCTCAGGAAGATCCTCCCCGCCGGAACGCTGACGGCCCGGCCGGGCGTGCCAGCCGCGATTGCCGGAAACGGGTTCTTGAACATGGCGTTCTTCAGCGCAGACGCGTTCATCCCGTACCTGGTGACCACGTACCGCGGCTATTCGACGTTCGTCGGCGGGCTTTCGGTGACGAGCGCGACCCTGAGCTGGACCGCCGGCTCCTGGCTGCAGGAGCGGTTCGCCGGGAGCACGTCACGTGCGCAGCGCGCGTCATTCGGGGGCGTGTTCGTGGCGCTCGGGCTAGCTGCCACTTCAATCGGCCTGAGCGACGCGGTCCCAGGTGCGGCAATCGCGGTTACCTGGGCGATCGCAGGGTTCGGCATCGGCATCGCCTACCCCACCTTCTCGCTCGAAATGATGGCCGGCACGGAGCCCGGTCGCGAAGGCGAGATGTCCTCCGGCATGAAGCTCACCGAGACACTGTCTGCGGCCGT
>CAZKZR010000415.1:0-3453 GCA_964557245.1 uncultured Anaerolineaceae bacterium
TCGCCGCGGATTGGCGGCCACGGGGGAGAGATGCCGCCTGCCTTCGATATCGTATTCCTGGGGACGGGAAGTCCGATTCCGAGCCCTGACCGCTGTGGGTGCGGCCACGTCATCGTCGCCGGGGAATCGCATGTGCTGGTGGACTGCGGGTACGGTTCAGCGCGGCGGCTGATGCCGTCGGGCATTGTGCCGTCGCAGATCGACACGGCTGTCTTCACGCACATGCACACGGACCACATCACGGATGTACCGGACTTCCTGAACATGCGGTGGACTTCCGGGGCGACGAAGCCACTGAAGGTCTACGGGCCTACCGGCACGAAAAAGATGATGGACGGCTTCCTGATGGCCCTGGAAGACGACATCCGCTTTCGCACGGCCCATCACCCGGGGAAGCTGCATCCTGATGGGATCAAGGTGGAGGTGACGGAGATCCCGGCGACGCCCGATGCGCGGCCGTTCGCGACACAGGACGGCGGATTCTCGCTGGAGAGCTTCGAAGTCGACCATTTTCCGGTGGTGCCGGCGCTGGGGTACCGGTTCCGCTTCGACGGGCGGAGCGCGGTGCTCTCGGGCGATACGAGCATGTGCGATTCACTGCTGGCGGCCGCGCAGGGAGCCGACGTGCTGGTGAGCGACGCGCTTAACCCGGCGATGTTCGCGCAGTTCACGGAGCGAGTGAGAGCGATCCGGCCGATCGCAGCTTCGCTGTTCGATGACGTGCCGAGCTACCACATTCACACGCCAGAAGTCGCGAAGTTGGCGCGAGATGCGGGCGTGGGCAAGCTGGTGCTGAGCCACCTGTTGCCAAACCTGCCGAATAACCCGGAGATGGAAGCGCAGTTTTCCGCCGGGATGAGCGATGTCTACGCCGGGCCAATCCAGATCGCGCGGGATACGCAGCGCATCGCCATAGAAAAGAGGAACGGGTCATGAGCCACGACGAGATGTTCGTAAACAGTCTGCGGAACCGGATCCGGGCGATGAACATCCTCTGGGAGCGGGCGGTGAGCGACCTAACCCTGGAGCAGGTGAATCACCACGAGCGGGAAGGCGTGCTGCCGATGGCGTTCAGCTTCAGCCATTACATTCGCGCGCAGGACCAGTCTGTGAGCCGGGTGTTCATGGGCGAGAGCACGCTGTGGGACAGCGCTGGTTGGGACGCCAAAGTGGGCGTAACGGTGAACGCGTTCGGACGCGAGGAGACCGTGGAGGAGATGCAGCACCTGCGCTTCGGCGACCTGGATGCGTGGCGGGAGTACCAGTCACAAGTGGTGGAACGCACCTCGAAGGTACTGGAGACGATCACGGCGGAGAAGCTGGCGGAAGTGCTGATGCCTCAACTGCCGCCGAACATGCAGAACATCTTCTGCGCGATCGTCATCGGGCCAGGGGCGCCATTGCGGCGGCTGGAGGTGCTGGAATGCTTCGTGTACCAGCATGGCCTGCGGCACATGGGCGAAATCGAGCACGGGCGAGCGCTGGTCGGCCTGCAGGGGATGACCAGCTAACCGAATCTCGCGCGAACCGCACTCAAAAGGCGCCCCGAGGGGCGCCTTTTCGTTCTGAAACGGAGGGTGACCTTCCGGGGCCAGGCCCCTCCGAGAAGGGGCCACGGCTGCCGGAGGCTCTAGCGGGTGGGCGCGGCCTGATTGTTGCGGCGCGGGCCGCCCCAGTTCTTGTTGTGGCGGCGAGAACCGCCTTCGGCGGGGCTGACCTCACGCGGGCGGAACGGACGGCGACCGTTGCGGCCGCCGGCGTTCGGCACGGGACCGCGGGTGTTGCGGAAAGTAGCGCGCGGGGTTTCGAATTCGGGCGCGGCCGGGGGTTCGAAGGAGGCGAGGTCCTGAAGCCGTTCGTCGCCGGGCTTCATAGGCACAACCGCCAGGTTGATGCCGGCTTCGCGCTGAAGCAGGCGGGTGTCGTGCGCTTCATCGGGCGAGACGAGAGTCACGACGAGGCCTTCGGAGCCTGCGCGGGCGGTACGGCCCGAGCGGTGGAGGTAGGTCTTGCCGTCTTCCGGAATGTCGAAGTGGAGGACGGTATCGATGCCGTCGACGTGGATGCCGCGGGCGGCGACGTTGGTCGCGACCAGCACGGGAGCACGGCCGCTGGCGAACATGGCGAGGGTACGTTCGCGCTTGTTCTGGTTGAGCCCCCCGTGGATGGGAGCGGCAGGGACGCCGATGTGCGTGAGCTGTTCGGCGAGGCGGTCTGCGCCGTGCTTGGTGCGAACGAAGACGATGGAACGGTTGGATGCCCCGCAGATTTCGGCGGCTACCCGGATCTTGTCGGCGCGTTCGACGCCGATGAACCGCTGGTCCAGGGTGTCAACGGACGTGGTTTCGGAAGCGACTTCGTGGGTGACAGGGTCGTGCTGGTAGCGCTTCACGAGTTCACCGATGGAGCCATCGAGGGTGGCCGAGAAGAGGAGCGTCTGATGTTCGCCCTCGATGCGGTCCAGGATTTCGCGGACCTGGGGCAGGAAGCCCATGTCGGCCATCTGGTCCGCTTCATCGAGGACGACCATGGAGACAGCGGCGACGGACATCTCCTTGCGCTCGAGGAGGTCATTGAGTCGGCCAGGCGTGGCGATGACGACATCGACGCCGGCGTGGAGGGCGCGGATCTGGTTGACCATGGAAGCGCCGCCGTAGATGGCGGTGACCCAGAGGTCGCGAGCGGCGGCGAACGGGGTCAGCTCGTCGGCGACCTGGTTCGCGAGTTCGCGCGTCGGGACGAGGATCAGCGCGTGGGGGCGACGCTTCTTGGCCGTGGTGGTGCGCTGAATGACGGGCAGACCGAAGGCAAGGGTCTTGCCGGAGCCCGTCTTCGCCTTGCCGCAAACATCGCGGCCGGCAAGTGCGTCAGTGATAGTCATCGCCTGAATGGGGAAAGGGGTGGTGATACCGAGTTCATCAAGGGTGGCGACGAGCTCCGGGACGAGGCCGAGATCGGCGAACGACGGGATCGATTCGGTGGCAACAGTGGTCTGCGGCGCGGCATCTTCGCCGGCCGTCTCAGGACGGTTCATAAGGTTGAGAGACAAAAGGTGAGGACTACTCCAAGTGTGATGTGAGCGTGTGGGGTGTGGCCTGATCTCGGGTTGACGCTCACTCACGACGAACAAACGAACGAAAGAAACGAGTAGGGCACGGGTGCACCGGTTCTGGTGCGAGGCTCGAAGACAGCGTAGCACGGATTTCGTTATGGCGTCTGGAGGCCGCGCAGACTGCGCTGCGCCGTCCACCTGCACGAACTGACGCGCGAAAGCGTCCTCCCGGTCTGGCCCTCGTGGTGGTCCAGCCAACCGCTCCATGTCTGTCGCGGCTCGTGGCAGTCCGGCCAACCACGTCGCTGCCGCTCCGGGCTAGCAAGTGCGCGCCGCAGCTGAGCCGCGACTGGTAAGGAGCGGTGGGGGCGTCCACCTGCACGAACTGACGCGCGAAAGCG
>CAZKZR010000416.1:0-3453 GCA_964557245.1 uncultured Anaerolineaceae bacterium
CCGGCGATCTATCGCATCCGATGCTCCTCGGCCTCGGCTTCGGTGTGCGACCCGGCCACGGTTGGTATGTTCCTATCGGCCACAACCCTCGGATGGACGCTCCGTTTGCGCAGGCTTCCCTCGCTTCCATCCGCGAACATCTCGGCCCCGTCCTGGCCGACCCGGCCATCAAAAAGACGGCCTACAACACCAAGTACGTCATGCACCAGCTCGCAGCGAACGGCATGCCGCTCGAAGGCTACGAGTTCGACGTTTCCATCGCCGCCTTCCTCCTCGGCGAGACCTCGTCCGCTCTGAGCGCGCTGGTCAACGAACGGCTCGGAATAGAACTGGTGACCACAACCGCCCTCACAGGCACTGGGCGCAACGCCACGCTGCTTGCCCAGGCGGAGATGGAACAGGTCGCGCGCCACGCCGCTCAGCACGCTGAAATGCTGCTCCGGCTCCGGCCTCAGCTGACAGACCAGCTCAACGAACGAGGGCAGTGGTCGCTCTTCAACGACATGGAAATGCCGCTCATGCCCGTGCTCTACCGCATGGAAACCGTCGGCGTCGCCGCGGATGTCACGGTCCTCCGCGATATTTCGCGCGGTCTCTCCACCGATGCTGAAAAGGCGGAGCGAGAGATCTACGCCATCGTCGGCCACGAGTTCAACATCGGCAGCCCGAAACAGCTGAGCGACATCCTCTTCGGTGAACTCCAGCTCCCGAAGACGCGCAAGACCACTCAGGGCTACAGCACGGACCAGCGGTCGCTCGAAGCCCTCCGCCCGGTAGCGCCGATCATCGACCTGATCTTCCAGTACCGCGAGCTGACCAAACTCAAATCCACCTACACCGACGCGCTACCAGGCACTGTCGCCGCCGATGGCCGTATCCACACCGACTTTCAGCAGACCGTCGCGGCGACCGGCCGCCTCAGCAGCACGAACCCGAACCTCCAGAACATCCCGGTCCGCACCGATACCGGCCGGGACATCCGGCGCGCGTTCGTCGCGAGCTACTTCGATGATGCAGTCTTCGTCGCAGGCGACTACTCCCAGATTGAACTCCGCGTCCTCGCCCACGTAACCGAAGACGAAGGGCTTATCTCCGCCTTCCTCGCCGACCAGGACATCCACCGCGCTACTGCCGCCACCGTCTACGGCGTCCAGCCCGAAGACGTCACGCGCCAAATGCGCGACACCGCCAAGATGGTGAACTTCGGAATCGCCTATGGCATGGGCGAATTCGGCCTCGCCAGCCGCACCGGCATGACCCGCGAAGAAGCCGAGGCGTTCATCACCAGCTACTACCGGAACTTCCCCGGCATCGCGCTCTGGCAGCAGAAAACGCTCTCGTTCACCCGCGAGAAGGGTTACGCGGAAACACTCTTCGGCCGCCGCCGTTACCTGCCGGCTATCCGCAGCACCAACTTCCAGGTCCGCTCAGCCGCCGAACGCGAAGGAATCAACATGCCCATCCAGGGCACGGCCGCCGACATCATCAAGGTCGCAATGATCAAGGTGGACCAGGAGATGCGCGACCGTCAGCTCCGAAGCCGCATGATCCTCCAAGTCCACGACGAACTGATCTTCGAGTGCCCCGAAGACGAAGTAGACGCCATCCGTGAACTCGCCACGCGAATCATGCCCGCAAGCTTGGAGATGAAGGTTCCGCTGAAAGTGGACCTCGGGCAGGGCAAGAACTGGGGCGAAATGGGTTAGCGGCGGCGCTCGAATCGACAATCGTCAATCGCCAACTGACAATCCCCTTGGTTCAGTGGGCCGGGCGACCGCTGCGGCGTGAGTCGTAGAGGAAAGTCCGGACTCCAGCGGGCAGGGTGCCAGGTAACGCCTGGGCGGCGTGAGCCGACGGAAAGTGCAACAGAAACATACCGCCCTTCTTCGGATGGGTAAGGGTGAAATGGTGCGGTAAGAGCGCACCGGCGTGTTGGCAACAGCACGGCCGTGAAAACCCCACCCGGAGCAAGGCCAAATAGGGGAGAAGGGCTGCCCGTCCCGTTCGTACTCCCGGGTTGGCTGCTAGAGCGCCGCGGCGATGCGGCGTCGAGAGAAATGGTCGCCCACTCCCTCTTCGGAGGGATGGACAGAATCCGGCTTACAGGCCCGCTGAACCTCTATCATTGCCGCCACAGGAGGCCACATGGCACTCGAAGACTTGAAACCCGGCGAGACTGCATCGCTCTCCGTAACGGCCGCTCCGGAGCACTTCGCCAGCAAGATCGTCAACGGCACGCCCGATGTGTTCAGCACGCCTGCTTTAGGGGCCTTGGTCGAAAAGACCGCCGCCGAGTGGGTCGGACGGCACCTCAGCCCTGACCAGATGACCGTCGGCGCGCAGATCGTGATCAACCATACCGCCGCCACGCCGGAAGGCCTGACGGTCACCGCAACTGTCACGCTGGCCGCCATCGAAGGCCGGAAGCTGGACTTCACCTGGACGGCCACAGACGGCGTCGATGTAGTGGGCAACGGCACGCACCAGCGGTTTGTCGTCGACCGGCCTCGTTACGGACAGCGCCTGGAGGCGAAGCGCCCGAAATGAGCGTGCTCGAACGCATTCGCGCTGCGCTGGATGAAGCAAACCTCGATGCCTTGATGATCTCCGCCCCCGGCGAAGAGAACATTGGGGGCACTTCGCGGCGCTACGTGAGCGGGTTCACCGGCTCAGCCGGCGTGATCCTGGTGACGCGTGAGAAGGCGATCATCGCCGCCGATTTCCGCTATACGGAGCAGGCCGAGGCGGAGTGCGCCCCGCGAGGATTCACGGTGTTTCCTGCGCTGGGTCCGCGTAAAGAGTGGTTCGTGCGCTTCGCGGGCGAGGCTGGCCTTGGCGGAAAGCGCGTGGGCATCTCCACTCACGACCTGACTTATGCGGCCCGGCTTTCACTCGCCAGGCTGGCCAACGCACTCACGCTGTCGGACCGGCCCAGGTGGCTGCCGGCGCCAGAAATCATCAGCGGCTTGCGCAAACGGAAAGATGCGACGGAACTCGCTCTGTTGCAGCGCGCGATCGACGTGTCTGACGCAGCCTTCGAGCGTATGGCCTCGAATCTCAGGCCCGAAACGACCGAACGAAAGGCCGCCGAAGAATTCGCCGCGAACGTCAAGGCCGCTGGTGGCGACGACATCTCATTCGATTCGATCATTGCCGCCGGCCCGAACGGCGCCATGCCCCATGCTCACCCCACCGCTGAGGCCGTTGGCGCGGCTCGCCCTATCGTCTGCGACCTGGGCGCGAAATACGCGGGCTACTGCAGCGACCTCACGCGCACCATCGTCCTCGGCACCCCCGACGCAAAATTCCGCGAGATCTACGAGATCGTCTACGAGGCCCAGCAGGCGGCCATCGACGGCGTTGAAGCAGGGATGAGGGGCACCGCCGCTCACGAACTCGCGCACTCTGTCATCGACAAAGCCGGCTACGGCGATCGGTTCGGACACGGCCTCG
>CAZKZR010000417.1:0-3450 GCA_964557245.1 uncultured Anaerolineaceae bacterium
CGAAGAAGGGTCCGAAACATCGGCTACCTCCAAGAAGTTAGTGAGTCGATTGCGATCACTCCAGGCGCATAGATGAGTGCGCCGTGATCGTCGGCGCTGTGAGGCTTCCGCCGCTCACGATGTTCAGGATCCCGCCGATCGGCGTGACGAACTGAAAATTGTACGAGAGGTCGATCTCCACCGGGGTCCCGCGCGACCCTTGCACGTTCGTTTTCGTGATGGACAGCTTGGTGGGGTCCAGGCCACAGCTCGATGGGTAGTTGTCGCAAAAGCTGTCATAGATGCGCGTGTTGATGGTTGCGCTATCCGACTGCACCGCCCCGACTCGCGCACCTTCGCGCGCGGCGTTGGTGACGAGCACCCAGGTGTAAAAGCCTCGGCCGAAATCCACGATCGCGAACAACAGCAAAAGGAAGATCGGAAGGATCAGGGTGAACTCTACGAGTGCCTGTCCTGCTTCCGTCTTCCTCAAGCGCCTGATCACGCGAGCGATGACTGACCGCTTGTGGCCAATCGATGCTTCAGGTTCCATCCGTAACCGTCTTTCCCGGGGCCTGAAACCCCTGGAGTGAAATGCAAGAAAAGGGGTGGGTGACCGCTCGTCGCCCACCCCTCTTCTCTGATTCCCGGACTGATCCGGGAATGTCGGCTTAGAGGGCGCCGGTGATGGAGCCGAGGGTGCCGCTGATGCCGGTACCCAGAGCGCCGAGAGCGGCGATGCAGACGACGGCGATGAGGGCGAGGATCAGGCCGTATTCGGCAAGGCCCTGGCCTTCTTCGTCGCGAGCCTGCAGCTTGACAGCCTTGTTCATTGCCCAGTTCTTGATCTTCGACATGTTGGTTCTCCTACCTCTTTCCTGGTTGGGGCTGTGCCCCGCGGTTTCGCTGGCCCGGCTTTGCGTCCTGCCTCCCCCGGCCGTTTGGCCGGATTGTCCTTTCCGTTACGACTGCGAACCCCGTTTCCGGGTTGGCCTTCGCCGCCGCTCGGGTCTGGACCGGGCGCTTCGTCGGTGAAGCTACTAGCACTTTCGGCGGTTGCCGAGATTCCTAAAGGCGCGTCACTCCGTGTTCACCGTCTTGTCTCTTTGTCCCGACTTCCTGCGTCCGGACTTACCCTCACTGCCGAATGACGCCTCCCCTGCCGAATCTCTAGAGGGGAGTTCGGCACCGTTCCGGCGCTCCAGCAGGAGGTTCACCGAATGGCAGCTTCAGGCGCATTGAAGGTTTCGGCTCAGCGCAGGTCCGCTGGTTCGCGCTGGTTAGGCATGACCCAGGACGCCGCCCTGGTATTCATTTCGGCTGTCTTCTTTTATGCGCACGGTACCCATGCCTACCACAGCCACAACCTCTCTAATATCTTCTTTGCGCTCGAACAGGGTCTTCTCGTTTGGATGTTCCTTACCCGCCGGCGAAGCCAGGCAACTTCGCAGCGGCCCTGGGATTGGGTTGTCGCGACGCTTGGGGGCTGGCTACCGCTCGTCATGCGGCCTCACGAAAGTGGGGGCATGCTCGAACTCTATGGCAGCGGCATCCAGGTAGTGGGTCTCACCTGTGTCATCGTTAGCTTCTGCACATTGGGCCGCAGCTTCGGAGTGGTCGCGGCCAACCGGGGACTGAAGGTGGGCGGTCCTTACCGATTTGTCCGGCACCCTATCTATTTTTCGCACTCCATTACGCTGATGGGGTTTGTGATCGCGAATCTCTGGTGGTTCAACATCGTGTTGGTGCTCGCGATCACGCTCTTCCAAGTGCTACGCATCAACGCCGAAGAGCGAATTCTCACGGCCACATCGGACTACAAGACATACAAAGAGCACGTCCGATGGCGATTGCTACCCGGTCTGTATTGACTCTCCCGACTGACCTAGGGCACCAGCAGGAGCTCCACGATTTCCGGGATCGCTTCGCCCGCTGGGGCCCGGATAACCACATCGGCGATCTCACTGAGATTCGTCTCTTCCGGGTTGATCTCGATAAGCGGATGGCCTCGGCGCTTCGCTACGATGGGGAATTCCGCGGCAGGGAAAACAACGGCGCTGGTGCCGACCGTCAGAAAGAGGTCTGAGCGGTAGGTCTGCTGATAACACGTCTCCAACACGTCCTGGGGGATAGGCTCCCCGAACATCACTACATCGTTCTTGAGGATGCCTCCGCACTCTTTGCAGACCGGCGGAAGGATCTTCGTGTCTACGGTTTCTAGCCGGAACCGCAATCCGCATCGCATGCAACGTGCCTTGGCCCGGTTCCCGTGGATCTCCGTAATGTGCCGGCTCCCGGCGACGTTTTGCAGGTTATCGATGTTCTGCGTGATGACATGAGCGAGCCGGCCCATGTGTTCCAGTTCCGCCATGGCGTAATGGCCCGGGTTGGGGACGGCCTTATCGATCGCTTCGGAGAATTCTGAGCCCCCTACTCGATGCTCGAGCGCGTGTTCCCACCACTCCTCCGGGTCCTTGCAGAAGAGATCCCAGCCGTCGATGGTCGGCTCGCCGAATCGTGTCCAGACGCCACCAGTGCCGCGGTAGGTGGGGATGCCGCTTTCCGCGGATAGGCCAGCTCCGGTCAGCGCGACTGCGTGCTGGCTCCGGCGAAGGAGATTCGCCGCAGTCCGAATAGCGACGTCAAGGTCGTGGTCTTTCATTCAGAGTCATCCGCCTCGATGAGATCGACTGTCGGGAGATGGAAGTCAACCTCCGCCTGGAAGGCTTTGATTTCGCGCCGCCGATCAGCGGCTTTCCAGCCCAACTCTTTCCCCGCCATCTCCGCCGCGGTTTCCGCGCAGCAGAGTCCCCGGCAGGAAGCCCAGGATATGCCCGTGCGCCTCAGCAGAATGTCGGCGAGGGTGACGGCCTGCTCGCTGCGCGCTGCGTGGCGAATTTCACCTTCGACGGCGCCGCTGTGGGGACAGATCTCGTCCGTGCCAAGGTCAAGGATGTCGGCAATTGTCGAGCCGAAAATTCGCAGATGTTGCTTTTGTCGAAGCGTTAGCCCGGAATCGCGAAGGACGCGGTTCCATCCAGGCGCGACGGGACCATCTTGTCCGGGACGGCCCGTCGGCGCTCCCAGCATATTCGCGACCTCGTGCGCGAGAGGCCGAAAGGTACTCAGCTTGCCACCGACGAGGCTGAACACGCCGGAAGGACCGCCGTGGCGTTCGTGGCGAATTACCGTGTGCCGACGGCTGATTGCAGCCTCTGGGCCGCCCGCCACTCGTTGCAGCGGACGCAGGCCCGCGTAAGCGTAGCGAATCCGCTTTTTCGCGATGTCGCGGCCGGGCATGAGTTCTTGTGCTTCGGCGAGGAGGTAATCGATGTCGGACCCTGAAGGCCGAATCTCCCCCGGGTCGCCTTCGAATCGCTCGTCCGTTGTACCGATGAGTAACAGCTCGCCCTGGGGGACCGCGAAAAACACTCGGCCATCGCTCTTTGCCGTCGAGAAAATCGCATCGCG
>CAZKZR010000418.1:0-3442 GCA_964557245.1 uncultured Anaerolineaceae bacterium
GCCGCGTTCCAATGACTTTGTAGGCCGGCTTCTCGATCGTTGTCATGGGCACCTTCCGCTTGAGCGTCGTGGGTTTGTGTACGCCAGTTTATCGCCCGCGTGTTACGGCTGCGGAATACAGGAACAGCCCGAGCAACGCAGGTCCCTCCCGCCGGGAGTAGGCTCTCGCCCGGCGGGCGCGTGCTCGGCATCTTCGGGTGGTCTTTCGGATTCGGCGTCCGTACACTCGGTGAATCCGGAGAAACAACCGACAACGCTCCCGGAGGGCGGCAACAATGAGCATCGATTGGGCGGGCCGGCCTGTGTTGGTCACGGGCGGAGCCTCTTTCATCGGGTCTCACCTCGTCGATTCGCTCATCGAACGTGGCGCGAGTGTGCGCGTCGCTGACGACCTGAGCAGCGGCACGGTGGATAACCTGCGAATTCACCTGGACACCGGCAGGGTCGACTTCCACGAAGGCGACCTGCGGGATCCCGGGTTCGCAGCGCAAACCACAGCCGGGGTGCAAACGGTGTTCCACCTGGCAGCGGACCATGGCGGCCGTGGATATGTGGACCTGAACCAGTCTGCGTGCGCCACGAACCTTGTCCTCGATGGGGTGGTGTTCGCGGCGAGCGTGACCGCGGGGGTTGAGCAGGTGGTGTACGCCTCTTCGGGATGTGTGTACCCGAACTTCCGCCAGATGGACCCGTCTGAAGAGATATTTCTCACCGAGGAGATGGCGGGGCCGCCGTACGACGCTGACAACCTGTACGGCTGGGCGAAGCTTATGGGAGAGATGACCCTCTCGGCGCTCTGCCGCGAAGGGAAGCTGAAGGGCGCTTCGTGCCGCTTCTTCACGGTTTACGGTGAACGGGGCCGGGAGAATCACGCAGTGATGGCGATGATCGCGCGTGCCTTCATCGCGCAGGACCCGTTTTACGTCTGGGGGACCGGCGAACAGGTGCGCAACTGGACGCACGTGGGCGACGTGGTGGAGGGGACGATCCGAGCAGCCGAGGTGATCAGCGATGGTTCGGCGGTGAACATCGGCACGATGGAACGGATCCGGGTGATCGATGCTGTTCGGGAAGTCCTCGCGTACACCGGGCGACCCTCGAGGATTGAGTTCCAACCTTCGATGCCTACCGGACCGCTCAACCGGGTCGCGGACAACGCCCTTTCGGAGCGGATTCTCCACTGGACTCCGGGAACCCGGTTCAGCGACGGACTGCGGCGAACGATCGATTGGTACTTCGCGACCAAGGACCGAGAGGAAGTTGCGCGGTCGCTGGACTCATGGCTGACCACTCGTTAGGGACTGACAACGCCGCGCATTCCTGGCCGGAGTGGGCCGTTTCGGGTGAGGTGCGGCCGCAGATTGCTTCACGATTGGAAGGGCTTGCCAAACGGTCGAAGCGCCGTGTTCGCCGTTGGCTGTGGCGTTCGCAAGGAGCGCCGACGACCTTCGATTTGGGCGCCATTTACCGTGCACTGCCGCAGCGAGCGGGCGAGCCTTCTTTGCTCAAGCGGATGTTCAGGCTGGCGATCGACAGGGAGTCAGCCATCGACAGTACGCTCGCGGCCCTCTGCTTCGCTGTGGCTGGCGGCAACGTGGCGCGTGGCGAAGGGCTCGCCGCGTTTCTTCCCCTCTGCTACAGCGAGGCCGAGTTGGACCAGGGGATCGGGAGGATGCGGCGTCAGCTGCAGGCCCTCGGCGCGAGTTTGCCCCAGTCCCTGGAGGAGTTCCTCGGTTGGAGCGACTGGGAAACGTTCGCTGCCGGCCTTCAGCCGGTACTCAAGGCCATGCCAGCGCCGAGCACCGCGATCGAACGGCAGCGCGTGCCAGCGCTTCCGCCTCGCAGGGTAGTGATACGAATCAGCGGCGGACTGGGCAACCAGATGTTCCAGTACGCTGCGGCGCTGGGCTACGCGAGGCGCGTTGGCTTGCCTCTGCGGCTGGATCTTGCCAACTACGAAGGCCCCTATCGTGAACGAGACTTCCTTCTCGGCCGCCTCGCCGTGCCGGTCCGGCGCGCGAGTTCATTCGAAGTGGTTTGGACGCGGATGCGGCCTCACCGGCAGCGTGGACGCGGGCTCGACCGCTATTTGTTTGAAGACCACGGAAGCGCCTGGCTTTCAGGCTTTTGGGAAGACGACGCCTACTTCGCGGACATCTGGCCCACGGTTCAGCGGCGTTTCGTGCCGCGAAACAGCCAGGTGGCCGCGGCAGCCGCGGCCCTCGTCGAACGGGCGCGAGTGGCTCCTGGGCCAGTCATAGGGATTCACCTGCGGCGGGGGGATCGCCGGCCAGGAGGGGTGTCGTACGCCCCGCTTTCCAGCCTTCCGGCGGTTTATTTCCAGGAGGCAGCGGGGCGATTTCCGAAGGACGCGAATTTTCTCGTCTTCTCCGATACGCCCGAGGATATCGAGTGGTGCCGCGCATACCTTGGGCTGGGCGACGGCGCCCAGGGGACGTATGGCGAGGGAACAGACCCCATCCTGGACATGTTCGCGCTGGTGGCCTGTGACCACGTGATCCTTTCATCGGGCACCTTCAGCTGGTGGGCCGGATATCTCGGGGAACGGCCCGGCCGGCGGGTGATAATCCCGAACGTCCTGCAGGGACTCTCGGCCGAATGGGCGACCTCGGCGGTGCGCACTCCACACGAGGGGTGGGAAGAAGTCACGGTGCCCGTGGGCGCGTCCGATCCAGTTGTTGACATGTGACCAATCGCTCACATATAGTCCCGCCAGCAGTGGAACCGGTTTTCAAGGCCCTGGCCGATCCGAACCGGAGGCGACTGCTGGACCAACTCTTCGAGCGCGATGGCCAGACGCTCGGAGAGTTGCAGGCGAGCCTCCCGCAAATGACACGCTTCGGCGTGATGAAACATCTCGACGTCCTTGAAGAAGCCGGGCTCATCAGCACGGCCAAAATCGGTCGGGAGAAGTTCCATTACCTCAATCCTGTCCCGATCCAGGAGATCGCGGACCGATGGATTTCAAAGTTCGCGCGGCCCTTCGTGAGTGCGCTCACGGGGCTCAAGTACACCCTGGAGTTCGAAGCGATGGAGAAGCCGAAGCACGTCTACGATGTCTACATCCGGGCGACGCCCGAACGGTGCTGGGAAGCGATTACGAGCGGGGAGATGACGAAACAGTGGTTCCACGGGACCACGCTGACCGGGGAGTTGCGACCGGGCGCGAAGATCCAGTACGTGAGCGAAGACGGATCTTCCGCCGTTGACGGCGAGGTAATCGAGTTCGACCCGCCCTCGAGGTTCGCGCATACGTGGATATCTAACTGGGGACCGGACTTCGCCGAAGACAAGCCAAGCCGCGTGACCTGGGAACTGACACCGATGGGGAAAACGACGATGGTGCGGCTGACCCACGACGGCTTCGAAGGCGAAACCGCCACGTACCAATCGATCTCGCAAGGTTGGGCGCCGATCCTCA
>CAZKZR010000419.1:0-3440 GCA_964557245.1 uncultured Anaerolineaceae bacterium
GCGTCCCGGCAGGGGCCGAGGATGTTGGCGAAGGGGTAGCCGTAGGAGTCACAGTCGCCGCCGGAGTCGCGGTCGAAGCCGCCTCCGGCATCGCCGCGCTGCAGGTGGCGGCGCGGCAATCCACCGCGTCTACCACGTAAGACTTCGAGCCTTCCTGCATGAACACGTCGTAGACATCGCGGAGCACCGTGAACGTGGCGCTGTTGTTTCGCCAGGTAGCGCTGGAATCCTCAGCGCCCGTGGCCGTGCCCGCAGCCCCATCGTTCGCCCGTACGTATGTGTGGACGCTGGAGTGTCCCGGGAAGCTGACGCTGAGCGTTGCCAGCGGCACGTCTACAACGCAGGTCGCCGCGCGACAGTCCACATTGTCGATGACTGAGGTGGTCGGTCCATGCACGACTCGCACGTCGTACACCGCCTGCAGCAGCTTCAGCGTGGTGGAGTTGTCCTTCCACGTGGAACTCGAATCTTCCGCGCCCCAGCTGCCCGCTGCGCCGTCGCTCTTGTGTGCGTAGGTGTGCGCACTGGTCAGGCCGGGGAAGTTGACCGTCAGGTCCGCCAGGGGCACATCGACCACACAGGTGGTGGCGCGGCAGTCGACGTTGTCGAACACCGATTGCATCGGGCCGTGGACCACTCGTACGTCGTACAGCCCTTGAAGGAGGACCAGGCTGGTGCCGTTGTCCTTCCATGTTGATCTCGTGTCCTCAGCGCCCACCGTTCCCGCCGCGCCGTCATTGCTGTGCGCGTACGAGTGAGCGCTCGTCAGGCCTGGGAAGTTCACCGTGAGCGTGGCCAGCGGGACGTTGACCGAGCACGCCGCCTGCCGGCAATCGATGAAGTCGACGCCTACGGTGTTCCCCAATTGACTCCAGCTCAGACGGTAAACTGCCTGGAGCAGCACCATGCTGGTGGAGTTGTCCTTCCAGGTGGAGCTCGAATCCTCCGAGCCGTACGTGCCCGGTGCCCCGTCGGAAACGTGGGCGTACGAGTGGGCGCTCGTCAGGCCCGGGAAGTTCACCGTGAGGGTCGCCAGTGGGACGTTCACCGTGCAATCCGTTGAACAGTTCACGTTATCGATGACCGTCGTGATTGGGCCGTGCACCACGCGAATGTCGTAGGTGCCCCGGTTCACGCTCATCGTGGTGCTGTCGGATTTCCAGGTGCTCGAAGCCGACTCCGCGCCCGTTGCCGTGCCGGCGGCGCCATCCGAGGGGTGCGCGTAGACGTGAACACTCGAAAGCCCGGGGAAGTTCACGGTGACGGTCGCCTTAGTGGTTGTGGCAGTCGGAGTGGCAGTCGGCGTGGCTGCGGGAGTCGTGGGTGTAGCCGTCGAAGCTGCTACGCCGTCCCATACATAAGCAATGCAGTAGGTCTGCGCACCGGCCGCGATCGCCTGGTCGCCCCAGCCGGCGCCATCGGCGTTGTCGCTGTTGTAGCCGTCAGTCACGCACTGAAGGTCCAGGAACGGCATCGCCGCCCGCGAAGTGATCGTCACGGGATAATCGGACACCGAGAAACGCCGCGTCTGAGCGACCCCTCCCGGGACATACACCGTCGATCCCGCCCGAATGACGCTTGCCCCGGAAACGGAAGATTCCGTCGACGAGATCGTGGCGGGTTGCTGCATCCCTTCGTCCAGGAATACCGATCCGGGTGTGGAGTTCGCCAGCAGGAACAGCCCCATGCCCGAGGTCCGCGCACATCCATAGGCTGCGATGTCGCTCGGGTCGGCGGCGTTCCCGTTCTCATTCGAGTTCGGGTCCTGTCCGGCTACTACGCGCTGGTACATTGAGCTCGAAGAAGGGCACGTGGCGGCGAGGAAGGTGATCTTCCCGGGAGCGGTAGCCGCTTCGGCGTCCGTTTGCGCCGAAACCAGGCCAACGGACGCGAAAAGAAGCGCTCCCAGCGCCATCAGGATGAAGCGGGTCGTTCGGGTCATGCAGCTCTCCACATCCCGACGCGAACAGAGCTCGTCGGGTTTTCCCAGAGGGTCACGCTGACCAGTTCGGGACCTCCGGGCATGTCTTCCGCAAGTGCGGTAAGCAGGTTTCGGTAGATGACGGTGGCGAGGTTCTCCCCGGTGGGCTGCACCACGTCAAAGGGCTTGATTTCGTTGATGTAGCGATTCACGTAGCGCCGGGCTTCGCCATCCAAAATGTTCGAGACTTCCCGGAAGCCGCAGATCATCCCGTTCTCATCCACGCTGTCCGTCACGAACGTCGCCTGGATGCGGAACGAATGCGTGTGCACCTCGCCTGTGGGCCGAATGGAGTGGGAGGCGCCGAAGAACGAGTCCATCGCCAGCTCGTACGCCATGCCCGTCGCCATCGCCCGCTGCACCAGCGACGGTTCCGATGGCTGGAATGGGCTCACGGGTAACTGGATCGGCACTGGCGAGGCACTGCCTTTGCGCTGCGGTGAAAACTGCTTCAACCAATCCATTGCCCGGTGCTCCAACCTTCCACCGCCCCTCCCCCAAATTGACGGCAACAACCCGGGAACCTTTGAGTGAACGCTGCGTGAAGCCGGGGAATAACTGGTGACTGGCTATCTCTCCGCAGGGAATCTGCCGATAGGAAGAGTAGACACCGACCGCGAAAGGCCCGCCATGAAGCCTTCAATTGACCTGGAGTCCTGGGAAAACGGGTTCGACACAGCCATTGACGAGGCCATCCAGATGGTCGACGCGATGCGGTCCCCAGGCATCGCGAACATGGCGGCTCCGATCCTGCTCCGCATCCGCGCTGAACTAATCGCGCTCCGAGAACGACGACCGGCCCTAAAAACCGCCGCCTGAGATCAGGCCGGTTCGAACTGCAAGAGCGTGACCTCCGGCGTCACGTCCCGGTACACCGCACGCACCGGCATACCGATCCGGACCACATCAGGCTCGCAATTCACAATGTTCGCCGTGATCCGTGCGCCCTCTTCGATTTCGACGATGGCGATGACGTAGTCACCGGCATCGGCCCACTGGGGCGCAGTCGGCCGCCGCGCCACGGTGAATGAATAGACGGTTCCCCGCCCGGAGCATTCTCGCCAGGTCAGTTCGTCTTTCGGACCGTAAGGCGACACGGACCGCGGGTAGTACACAGCGCACTTCCCCTTCTTCGAGTGCTGCAAGACCAGCTTGTGCGCTTTCAGCCCGTCCCAGAACGGCTGGGTGACTTCCGTTGGTTCAGGCAAAGGCCGGTCATAGGCCGGGGCATCCTGCGTCACTTGTCCCTCCCAAGGATGAGCGAGACCTGCTCGCTCATGATCCCGCCGTTGCCGTTCACGAACGCAAACTCGGCTTTCTTCACCTGTCGCCCCTTCGCTCGCCCCATCAACTGGCGAGTAGCTTCGGTCACATGCGACATACCACCAGCGAGTCCCGCCTGCCCAAAGGAAAGCTGGCCGCCGTGCGGGTTGAGCGGAAAGTCGCCGTCGAATTGGAG
>CAZKZR010000420.1:0-2385 GCA_964557245.1 uncultured Anaerolineaceae bacterium
ACGCGTGACCCGCCTGCGACCGGGACATGCCGACTTGCCGGGCGCTATCAAGTATGGGTTCGATGACGTCCGCAACGTGCTCGAACGCGCGAGCGCTCGCGAGACGGCGGCCAGGGTAGCCGTCGGCGCCGTCGCGAAGAAGCTGCTCGCGGAATTCGGGGTCGCCTTCCGCAGTCACACCATCTCCATCGCCGGCGTGAGGGCCAACGTGCCGGCCGAGATCGACTGGGATGCGGTGGAGGCTGACGCCGTCCGGTGCTCCGATGCGGCGTCAGGCGAGGCGATGGTCGCGGCGATCAATGCCGCGAAACCCGACGGCGACACCGTCGGCGGCGAGGTCGAAGTGCGGGTCGCCGGGATACCGCTCGGGCTCGGTAGCCACGTCCACTGGGACCGCAAACTGGACGGGCGGATCGCCCAGGCCATCTGCAGCATCAACGCCTTCAAAGCGGTCGGATTCGGGCTGGGTTTCGAAGGCGCCGGCATGCGCGGCTCCCAGGTCCACGATGTCATCCTGCCCATCGCTGAATGGGAGGGGCTGCCCTGGCGCCACAAGACCAACAATCACGGCGGCATCGAAGGCGGTATCAGCACCGGCGAAGAGATAGTCGTCCGGGCTGCGATCAAGCCGATCCCCACCCTCGCTCATCCCCTGCCATCGGTTGACCTCGATACCGGAGAGGAGGTCCTGGCGCATTACGAGCGCAGCGACGTCTGTGTCGTCCCCGCCGGGGGTGTGGTGGCCGAGGCAATGGTCGCCATCGTGCTTGCGGACGCCTGGCTGGAGAAGTTCGGTGGAGACACGGTCGACGAATCTCGCGGCAGTTATGAACGCTACCTCACGACCGTTGGGCCGCGCGCCCGTCGAAGCTGAATGACGCCTTCACGCATATTCCTCGTGGGCCTCTCGGGCGGTGGAAAGTCCACCGCTGGCAGGCTGGCTGCCCGGCGTCTTGGCTGGGACTTTGCCGATTCGGACGATGAGATTGAGCGCGTTTCCGGCCGCAAAGTCACTGATATCTTTCGCGACGACGGCGAGGATGCCTTCCGCGCCCTGGAACTCTCGGTAATCAAGGACCTGTCCGCCCGGGAAGAAATTGTGATCGCCACGGGCGGCGGGGCTGTGACAACACCCGCCGTCCGGGAGCTCCTGGGGGAGGGATTCGTCGTCTGGCTTTCCGTGAGTCCGGAAACGGCCGCCGAGCGTCTGGCGGATGACCCGAATGCCTCAGACCGGCCGCTGCTTGCGGAGGACCCCCGGGGGCGGCTCGAGGCACTCCTGCAGGCGCGTGTCGAGTGGTACCGCGGTGCCGATTCGGCTATCGACGTAGACGGGCTGTCGCCCGAGTTGGTCGCCTCGGAAGTCGCCAACCTGTGGGCAGAGTGGCGCCGGAGCCCGCTCCCGCCCGGAGAACGGGCCTACGGCCGGTTCCACGCCCCGTCAGCCCCTCAGCGGCACCTCGAGCCGGCCGCAATCGTCCGCACCGCCAGTGAGACGTATCCCGTGATCGTCGCCGACGGCGCTTTCGAAGGCCTGGGCGAACTGTGCCGCGAAACGGGCCTCAAAGGTCGCGCCTTCGTCGTAACCGACACCGCCGTTGGGCCGATGTTTGCGGGCCGCGCTGAGGCGTCGCTCTCCGGGGCCGGCTACTCCGTCCAGGTCCTTGAAGTGCCCGGTGGCGAGGAGCACAAGACGCTCGCCACCGTCGAAACCGTGTACGACTGGCTCATCGCACATCGCGTGGAACGGTCCGATTTCGTCGTCTGCCTCGGCGGCGGCGTGGTAACCGACCTCGCCGGCTTCGCCGCTGCGACTTGCCTCCGGGGCATCGCGTTCGTGCACGTGCCGACCTCGCTGCTCGCCATGGCCGATGCATCGATCGGTGGCAAGACGGGAGTCGATCACCCCCGTGGCAAGAACCTCATCGGCGCGTTCGCTCAGCCGAAGGCAGTCCTCATCGACCCGCAGCTGCTCCGGTCACTTCCCGAACGCCACCTGCGCAACGGCTGGGCCGAACTCATCAAACACGGTCTCATCCTCGATGAGGGGCTGTTCGCCGACATCGAGAACGCCTCCGTCGAAGGCCCGGCACTGATGTCGGCCGAGCTGATCGCCCGGAGCGTCGCTATCAAGGCGGAGGTCGTCTCGGACGACGAACGCGAGGCCGGCCGCCGGACGCTCCTGAATTACGGCCACACCGTAGGACACGCGATCGAATCGGTCACCGGCTACTCCACGTACCTGCACGGCGAAGCCATCAGTGTTGGCATGCGTGTTGCCGGCGCCATCTCCCGCGAACTCGGCCTGCTGAGCGCCGATGACTACGCACGCCAGCAATCCCTCCTCCGCCAGTTCGGCCTGCCCGATTCCGCGCCAGGCCTGTC
>CAZKZR010000420.1:2395-3438 GCA_964557245.1 uncultured Anaerolineaceae bacterium
ATGCGGCTGGCGCACGCATTCCGGGCCTTCCCGAAGCCGATCGTCGCCGCGGTGAACGGCGACGCGCTCGCCGGCGGCTTCGAGCTCGCCTGCATCTGCGACGTGCGGATCGCGGCGGATGATGCCCGCTTCGGCCTGCCCGATTCCGCGCCAGGCCTGTCGGTAGACGTGGTCCTCGAAGCAACGATGCTCGACAAGAAGGTCCGTGGCGGCACCATTCGCTGGGTCCTGCTCGAAGGTATCGGCAACGCAGTCACTCGTGACGGCGTGCCGGAGGAGGTGGTTCGCAGGGCAGTCGAAGACGCGCTGAGGGCCTGAAATCTCGCGTCATCATGGTATGATGACGCCATGCGGACGATCGTTGACCTGACCGACGAACAGATTGAGGCGTTGCGGCGCTACTGCGAGTGCGAGGGGGTCTCCCGAGCTGAAGCAGTCCGTCGCAGTGTCGATTTGCTGCTTACGAGGGATCGCACCGAGCGGACGGCTCGGGCTGAGCGGCGGAACCGAGCCCTCGACGGGGCCTTCGGCATGTGGAAAGACCGCGGAATTGACGCGGTGGAGTTTCAACGAGCTCTGCGCGCGGAGTGGGAACGAGACGTTTGGCAGGCGTAACGCGGTGCTTCGATAGCAACATCATCATCGACTCATTGAACGGGATTCAGGCCGCGCGGGAGTTGCTTGGATCCGAGGTCGACGACGATGCGGTCACCGTAGTCACATGGATAGAGGTCCTTGCAGGCTGCAGGAGCTCTGAGGAAGAGCAGGCCGCACGGGAACTCCTGGCGACGTTCAGAACTGTGCCGCTTGAGCGAGAGGTAGCCGAAGAAACGGTTCGGCTTCGAAGAGACTTGCGGCTCAAGCTGCCCGATGCCGCTGTGCTGGCTACCGCCAGGTCGCTCGGCTGTGAACTCCTGACCCGCAACACGAAGGATTTCCGCCAGGACGTTCCCGAAGTCCGCGTTCCGTACGAACTGTGACCATCCAATTCTCCCTCACCGGCGGCAGCACCGACCCGGTTGGCCCGCGGACCGGCCTGCTAA
>CAZKZR010000421.1:0-3437 GCA_964557245.1 uncultured Anaerolineaceae bacterium
AGACGCTCCGCGAAACTCGAGCTGATTCCGGCGACCCCCTTGGCAGCTCTTTCCACTTGCAAGGCAACCTGATCGATGTCCGCAAGATTGTCGCCCGCAATTTTCACCCCAATGGGACTTTTGATACCGGTCGCGAGCATATCGATTCGATTACGAATCGGTGGGACCCAGATGTTCGTGAGTCCCGGGACCTGTACTGCCTTATCTAACGCCTCGACCAGTTTCTCGGGCGTCATCCCCGGACGCCATTCGGCACGTGGCTTGAACTGAATTGTCGTTTCGAACATTTCAAGTGGCGCAGGATCCGTCGCCGTCTCCGCGCGCCCGGCCTTCCCGAATACGCGCGTGACTTCGGGGACGCTCCGTATCATCCGATTGGTCTGCTGCAGCAACTCGGACGCCTTACGGGCCGACAGGCCAGGCAACGCACTCGGCATGTAAAGGAGATCGCCCTCGTCCATGGCAGGTAGGAACTCGCCACCCAATCGGGAAACCGGCCAGGCGGTTGTGAGCACAATGAGCAACGCGATCAGCAGCGTCACTGCCGGCCGCTTCAGGACCGCGTCCAAAAGCGGTTTGTACAATGCGATCAGCAAGCGGTTGACGGGATTCTTCTCCTCGGATGGGATTGTCCCGCGTATCCAGTAGCCCATCAGGATCGGGACCAGCGTGACGGATAGTCCCGCCGCGGCCGCCATTGCGTAGGTCTTCGTGAACGCGAGCGGCCCAAACAACCTGCCCTCCTGGGCTTCGAGCGTGAACACCGGGATGAACGACAAGGTGATGATGAGCAGCGAGAAGAAGAGTGTCGGTCCGACTTCACGGGCGGCGTCCGTGATCACCCGCCAATGGGCTTGACCATGGAGCACGGCTCCCGGGTGTTCCCGGTGCCACGTTTCAATCTTCTTGTGCGCGTTCTCGATCATCACGATCGCTGCATCCACCATCGCACCGATCGCGATCGCAATGCCGCCGAGCGACATGATGTTGGCGTTGATCCCCTGCTGCCGCATGACGATGAACGCGAAAAAGACGCCAAGCGGCAGGGAAACGATGGCCACCAAGGCCGAGCGGACATGCCAGAGAAAAACGGCGCAGACCAGCGCGACGACCGCGAACTCTTCGGCAAGTTTGCGGATGAGATTATCGATTGCACGCCGAATCAGCTGGCTGCGATCGTACGTGGTGACGATTTCGATGCCCGTGGGGAGACTCTTTCGCAGTTCGTCAAGCTTCCCCTGGACGGCGCGGATCGTGTCCTGCGCATGCTTGCCCGAGCGTAGGATGACAACCCCGCCGACCACTTCGCCGTGGCCGTTGAGCTCTGCGATACCGCGCCGCATCTCCGGGCCGATCTGGATGCGCGCGACATCGCCGAGCGTGACCGGGATACCACTGACCAGTTTCAATGGAATGGTACGAAACTCCTCCAGTGTGCGCAGATAGCCGCTCGCGCGAAGCATGTATTCCGATTCGCCGGATTCAATCACCCCGCCACCGGTTTCCTGGTTGTTGGCGGAGATGGCGTCCCGCACGTCCCGGTAGGTGACTCCGAGACTCGAAAGCTTGATGGGGTCGATGATGACCTGATACTGCTGGACCATGCCGCCCACGGTGGCGACTTCGGCGACGTTCGGGAGCGCCTTCAGTTCGAACTTGAGAAACCAGTCCTGCAGTGCGCGCAGTTGGCCGAGATCGTGTTGCCCGGTGCGATCCACCAGCGCGTATTCATAGATCCAGCCGACACCTGTCGCGTCCGGCCCGAGCGACGATTTCGCACTGGACGGGAGCCGGCCTTGTACCTGGTTCAGGTATTCGAGGACGCGCGATCGCGCCCAGTAGAGATCGGTCTTATCCTCGAACAAGATGTAGACGAAGCTGTCGCCGAAGAACGAAAAGCCGCGGACCGACTTGGCGCCGGGGACAGACAACATCGTCGTGGAGAGCGGATACGTCACCTGATTCTCCACTATCTGGGGTGCCTGTCCGGGATAGGTCGTCCGGATAATGACCTGCACGTCGGACAGGTCGGGCAACGCGTCGATCGGCGTATTCCGAACGGACCAGAGTCCCCACGCCGTCGCAAAGCCCGTAAGCAGGAGCACCAACAGGCGATTCGCGACGGACCACCCGATGAGTCGCGCAATCATGGGGCTTCTCCGCGAGGGGCGTGGGTATGCTCGATTGCACTATCGTTCTCATCGGTCGGTTTCCCGCTCTCGTCCTGATCGGTCGTAAACGCCCCGCGCAGGCTGGCGTCCGAATCCAGCAGGAACTGCCCGCTGGCGACCACGGTGTCGCCCTCCGCGAGACCCGACTTGATTTCGGTTTGGTCACCGAGCTCCTGTCCGGGCGTCACTTCTACCGCCGTGAATCTCCCTTCGTCGTCGAGGCGTACGACGAGCGCGCGCTTGCCGGTACGGATCACGGCTTCGGAAGGCACTGCGAGTACAGTACGGGCAGACGCCTCGACAGGGTCGAGCAGGCCGACTTGAGCCGACATGCCCGGCCGCAGGCGACCTTCGGGATTGGGCAGTTCCACGCGCACCTGCACGCTTCGCGTGGCTTCCGCCAGCGCCGGCAGGATGGCAGTGACTTTGCCGAAGAACGATTCACCGGGGAACGCACTCAATGCGAGTTCCGCGCGGGTGCCGGTGCTGATGAACGCCGCGGAGGCTTCGGGCACGGCGACTTCGACCCATACCGTCTCCAACCCATTGACGCGCATCAGGGTCTGACCGGCCATGAGCGTCATCCCGTTCCGGACTTCGAGACTCTGGATCATTCCCGTACGCGAGCTTTTCAAGACGAAACGGGTGCTGGGTTGTCTGGTTTCTTCCAGTTGTCGGAGATGTGCCGCGCTCATTCCGAGCGCCGTCAGCCTGTCGCGCGCCGGATCTTTCAAATCCACGGCGTGGCCATTCATGACGGCGAGGTATTCCAGTTCCGCGGCGCGCCACTCCGGAATCTGCAACTCGACGATCGGTTGCCCAACAGCGACCATGTCGCCAACCGCCAGCGGCCATACCCGTTCGACGAATCCCCCGACTCTTGTTTGTTCGATGGACACTTCCCGATCGTTGAAGGCGACCATCCCGCTCGCGTCGACGCGTGTCACGCTAGGGATACGCGAGACGCGCGCGCGACGAAGCCCCAGGTTCTGGGCAATGCGCGGTTCGATGCGTACGCCAGCGGCAGCGGAGTTCGCTTCGGCGTATTTCGGGATCAGCGCCATGTCCATGAACGGGGACTTGCCGGGCTGTTCGAAATGCTGATCCGGCCGCATCGGGTCGTACCAGTAAAGTATTTTGCGATCTTCGTTGGGCGCAGGCGGCAGAGCGCGCGCGGTATGCGCAGAATGCTGGGCGGTGCGATTCGCCCACCACCAGCCGCCCCAGGCGCCCATGCCCAACAGACTGAGCGACACCGCAGCGGCG
>CAZKZR010000422.1:0-3433 GCA_964557245.1 uncultured Anaerolineaceae bacterium
AGGTGGTCGTTCACGTCGAACTCCCCGGCGTCGAAGCGAAGGACATGACAGTGACGGTCAACGACGGCATGCTCACCATCACTGGAGAAAAGCGGGCCGAGCACCGGCAAGACGAAAAGGGTCGTCTTCGCTCAGAGCGTTTTTTCGGACGTTTCGAACGCACCGTGAGGCTTCCCGCTAATGTCGATGAGGCGAGCATCGACGCCCACCTCAAAGACGGCGTGTTGGAAGTGCACATGCCCAGGCCAATTCCAGGCCCTGCGGCCAAGAAGATCGAGATTAAGGTTGGTCCCCGGTCCCACACCGAGGCTTCCGGACGATCGCTCGCTCCCGGCATGGCGCGACCGCCCATGCTCGCCGGAAAGATCGCGCAGTCGGAACTTTCGATCAGCATCGCGAGTACCTGAGGCCCACCTCACCCCCGTCTCGTTGCGCTACCGTTCAGCGGTAATGAAACGCCGGAATCCGGGCTGCACGCGGTCGGTTTCAGCGCTCCGTCCATTACGGCGCTCAACGTGCGCTGCGGCGCGAGCATCGGAACCTGTCGTGACCGTGCCGTCGTTCAATCGCGAGACGGACGATGTTCGCCTCTGACGCTGTCGGCGTGGGCGCCAACTGCGAGGCATCTCTTGCTGTGGTTGAACCAGTCGACGAGGCATCGTCCCGCTCGGTCCGGGTCGCGTTCTACAGCGCCCGGCTGCTCAATCAGCTAGGGCAGTCCCTCTTCTTCCTCGGTTTGTTCTGGGCCGTGACCCGGAGCGGCGCGCCGGCCATCGGTGCTACTGCATTGATGGCGGCGATGATGGCGGCTGCAGTCATGTTTGGTCTCCTTGGCGGAACCATCGCCGACCGCGTCGGCACTGCCCGCGCCGCGGTCCTCGGCGGCGGCGCGAGAGGCACAATCATCGCGCTCACCCTCGCCTTGGCCGCCATCCGCCCCGGCCCGCTCAGCGTCATCGGCCTCGTTGTTATTGCGTTCGGCTACTCCGCGGCTTCACAGGTGTACTGCCCGGCTGAGGTCGCGCTGGTCCGCAAAATCGAATCCAGGCGCGCCGCGGTGGGCCACGCGATGCTCACCGTCCTTCAATACGCAGGGCAGGCGGCGGCGCTTGCAATTTCGGCAGCCCTGGCCTGGCGGTTCGAAAGCCCGTGGCCCCTGGTTGCCAGCGCCGCGCTTGCCTACGGTGGCGTAGTCATCCTGATGCAAACGGTTGCCAGGGCCACCTCCGCCCCGCGCGTTGTCCGCCGGCACGTCTTCCTTTCGGAATCGATTGCCTATTTTCGCGGCCAGCCGGGCGCCATCTTCGCCGGCGTCCTCCTGGCGTTTGGAGAATTGGTCGCCCGGGCCTGCGCCGTCGCCCTCCCCTACTACTTCGCGAAGGACCTCGGGCTGCAGCGAGAAGCGAGCATCGCCCTCATGATCCCCGGAGTCATCGGCGTTGGCCTCGGACTCTATTGGACCGGTCGCTGGCTTGATGCCGAACGCGCGCATCACGTGCTCCGGCTGACGCTCGCCGGCACAGTGCTGGCGTTGCTGACGCTTGGCGCGCTTCCCGGCGCCCTGACTGCGCTCGCATCGTGGCTTCGCCCTGACACGGCCGTAACCATCAACGCCGGGGTAGTCCTGGCTGTGGTAGTTACGGCCCCAGCCGCGCTGCTCCTGGGACTCTGTTTCGCGGTCGGCCCGGTCAGCGCCCGCAGCCTTCTGAGCGCCACCGCGCCCCGCGATCACCAGTCTCGGATCTTCGCCATGCAGTCTACTGTTACGGACGCGCTCGCCATTGTCCCGCTCGTTCTTTCCGGTGTCGGCGCGGAGTTGGCGGGCGGGCGAACCGCTTTCCTCTTCCTCGGACTGTTGGGCGGCGTTGTCTTGCTCCTGGTCGAAGTCAGCGGCCTGCACGGCGCGCCTGCAAGGCGGCCAGGCACTACTGGGGGCCCGTTCCGATGACGTCGAGGCGCACCGAGCCATCTCCTTCCACCCTGCGTCACGGGACTCGGACAAATACCCGCTGGCAAAGGCGGCCAGGGAGTGAGCCTGCCGTCCGGGCGAACCGAGGCCTCGCCGCCTCGAGACGAGCCGCGACTGCGTTCGAGGTTGGGCTCGCCACGGCAGCCTACCTCACGTATTTCCTTGTCCGCGGAATGACAGAGTCCGGCGCGGAGCGCGCGGCCAGCAACGGCGAGCGGCTGGTGCGGCTCGAACAGTGGCTTGGCATCTACCACGAAGCAACAATCCAGGATCTCGCTGCCGGCCACGATCTGCTCGTGAACCTCGCTAACTGGGTGTACATTTGGGGCCACTGGCCGGTCATCATTCTGGTCGGTTCCTGGCTGCTCTGGGTCAGCCCTCCGGAGTATCGAAAGCTTCGAAACAGCTTCCTTATCTCCGGCGCTATCGGCCTCATCATCTTTGCCACGTTCCCGGTATCGCCGCCGAGGCTCCTCGAAATCGGGCTCGTCGACACGGTCACCGAACGCTCCGTCTCCTACCGCGTTCTCCAGCCCCCCGCCTTCGTGAACCAGTACGCGGCTATGCCCAGCTTGCACTTCGGTTGGGACCTCTTAGTGGGGATCTCGCTGGTGCGTCATGGACGCGCTCGCTGGGTTCGCATCGTCGGGCTGCTGCTGCCGCTCGCTATGGGATGGGCGGTAGTCGCGACTGCCAATCACTTCCTTCTCGACGAAATGGCGGGTGGAGCGCTGGCATTGTTTGGGCTCGCCGTCGCAAGCCGCGCCGGGGACCGGCTCGATTCCCTGCAGCTCCGCATCGAAGAGCTGTTCGCCGCCCCGCTCACGATCCACAGGCGGGAACCCGAATGAGGCGCCCGGTTTCCCCCGCCGAACCGCTCACCGTCGCTCACCGGGCGGGTAACTCTATCGACGGCTTGCTGGCGGCGAGCGCGGCGGGAGTCGATGTAATCGAGGCTGACATACGGTATCGCGCCGGTCGCCTGGAAGTTCGGCACCTCAAATCCATGGGCCCGGTCCCATTGCTCTGGGACCGATGGGCGCTCTCCCCCGGCTGGACTCAGCGGCTGACCCTTCAGGAGATTCTTCGCGCGAAGCCTCCCGGCTGCGAACTCATGCTCGACGTCAAGGGTGGCGGTGAGCGCTTTCCACGGGAAATCGTCCGCGTCGTGGAGGAGTTGATGCCCGACGAGGACTATTCCGTCTGCTCTCAGTACTGGGACCTGCTCGAGCCGTTTCACGATGACCCGCGTGCTCGCATCGTCCACTCGATCGGCAGCACCCGCATGCTGACGTCGGTGTTGCCTCGCCTGGAAGGCCATCAAGCGGACGCCGTCTCGATTCACAAGAAACTGCTCAGCCCGGCGGTGCTCGGAAACCTGTACCGGCGCGTCAGCCTGATCATGACGTGGCCAGTGAATGAACTAACCGATGTTCGCCGCCTCCAGGGTTGGGGCGTCAACGG
>CAZKZR010000423.1:0-3426 GCA_964557245.1 uncultured Anaerolineaceae bacterium
GCTGGAGAGCGTGCGAGGCTGGGGCTGGAAGCAGTCACTGCAGTAGACCGGGCGATCGCCACGGGGTTCGAAAGGCACTTTGGCTTCTTTGCCGCAAGAAGCGCAGGTCGCGTCGTAGAGCTGTCGAGGAGGCCGGCGGTCACCACCGCCAAAACCGCCACCCGCGTCACCATTCTGTTGCTTCTTCAGCCGGCGGCAGTTCGGACAACGCCGGGGTTCCCGCGTGAATCCCTTTGAAGCATGAAACTCTTGTTCACCCGCGGTGAACACGAACGACTCGCCGCAATCGCTGCAGGCGAGCGTTTTGTCGGTGTAAGACACCCGATAGACCTCCTGGACTAACCAAACCTGAGAATTTTTTCTGGGACCTACGGTCAATCGAGCGCCGACAGAATGACCGAGCCTCTCCGTGAGGCCGATGGAACGCGGGTACCTGTGATCAGAGTACATGCGAGCAATCCGGTTGTCATCAACTGAATGTCACCTGTTTGAGCAGTTCGCTGTTGCCGTGGTGCTATACTCCGCTTAGCCGTCACGAATGAGCCACTCCGGGCCCAACGGTCCCCAATCCGGGGAAGTCGCGGATGTTGGCGAGGCGGTTATACCGGGCATCTGACCCGGCGAGGGCCCAAGTACCCCCACGGTAGTGGAAGGAGGCTTGGGACATGGGATTCATTCCGCCCCGCTCATCACCATCCTTGTGAGCCCGTAGCCGTCGATCCGCCCGAGCGCCGGTCGCCCGGCGCCGTTCACACAAGGACTCCTCTATGCATCCCAATAGCTTTGGAACGAAGTCCACGCTGACCTCCGGGGGCAGTTCCTATACCTGGTTCTCGCTCGAGACGCTGCGCGAGCGAATCCCCAACGTCTCGCGGCTCCCCGTCTCGCTTCGCATCCTCCTGGAGGGTCTGCTGCGCTTGGAAGACGGCCGCGCCGTCACTTCGGATGACATCGAAGCGCTCGCCTCGTGGGTGCCCAATTCCGGTAACGACCGAGAGATCGCATTCACGCCGGCGCGCGTGCTCCTCCAGGACTTCACCGGCGTCCCGGTGGTTGTTGACCTGGCGGCGATGCGCGATGCCATCCAATCGCTTGGCGGCAGTCCGTCGAAAATCAATCCGCTGCAACGCGTCGACCTCGTGATCGACCACTCTGTGCAGGTCGACAACTTCGGGACCGCCGAGGCGTTCGCCTTCAACGTCGAGAAGGAGTTCGAACGCAATCGCGAGCGTTACCAGTTCCTCCGCTGGGGCCAGCAAGCATTCGCGAATTTCCGAGTCGTCCCGCCCGGAACCGGCATCGTCCATCAGGTGAACCTGGAGTATCTCGCTTCGGTGGCGTTCACCCGCGAAGCGGATGGCGAGCAGACGGTCTACCCGGACTCGCTGGTGGGGACGGACTCGCACACCACGATGATCAACGGGCTGGGAGTGCTCGGTTGGGGCGTCGGCGGCATCGAAGCCGAAGCCGCTATGCTCGGTCAGCCGGTGGCGATGCTGATTCCAGAAGTCGTGGGCTTCAAGCTGACCGGCAAGCTGCCTGAGGGCGCCACCGGGACCGACCTCGTCCTCCGCGTCACCGAGATGCTGCGCAAGAAGGGCGTCGTCGGGAAGTTCGTCGAGTTTTACGGCACCGGCCTCACGGGACTGCCGCTGGCAGCCCGCGCGACCATCGCCAACATGGCGCCGGAATACGGCGCGACGATGGGCTTCTTCCCGGTCGACGCGGAGACGTTGAACTACCTGCGGTTTAGCGGACGCGATGAATCACTCGTCGAGCTGGTCCAGGCTTACACCAAAGCACAGGGCATCTTCCGGACTGACGCCACGCCCGATCCGGTCTTCAGTGACACGCTCGAACTCGACCTGACCGAGGTCGAGCCTGCCATGGCTGGTCCCAAGCGTCCGCAGGACCGCGTGCCGCTCAAGGCTGCAAAACACGACTGGGAACGCACGCTCCTTGAAACGATCGACCCGGCAACCAAGGACGCCGTCGCCCACGTCACGAATTCGGTCACGTTCGACCTGAAGC
This sequence comes from uncultured Anaerolineaceae bacterium, assembly GCA_964557245.1. Lineage (GTDB taxonomy): Bacteria > Chloroflexota > Dehalococcoidia > Tepidiformales > Tepidiformaceae > Amarobacter. The sequence continues at coordinate 2,032 of CAZKZR010000423.1, forward strand.
ACGGCTCAGTCGTCATCGCCGCAATCACCAGCTGCACGAACACGTCGAACCCGGAGGTGATGCTGGGCGCGGGCCTTGTGGCAAAGAAGGCCGTTGAAAAAGGCCTGAAGACGCCACCGTGGGTGAAGACCAGCCTTGCCCCAGGGTCCCAGGTTGTGACGGACTATCTGAACGCAGCCGGCGTAACTCCGTATCTCAACCAACTGGGCTTCAACCTGGTCGGATATGGGTGCACAAGCTGCATCGGCAACTCCGGCCCGCTGGATGAGCACATCAGCGCCGCCATTAAAGAATCAGACCTTGTCGCGGCGGCGGTGCTGAGCGGGAACCGCAACTTCGAAGGCCGCGTCAACCCGGATACCCGGGCGAACTACCTCGCTTCGCCGCCCCTGGTCGTCGCCTACGCGCTTGCCGGACGTATGGATTTCGACCCGTACAGCGAACCAATCGGCGAAGGGACGGACGGACCGGTATTCCTCAGCGATATCTGGCCCAGCCAGGCCGAGGTCGAAGCTACCATCCGCAGCTCCGTCCGTTCAGACATGTTAAAGTCCAGCTACGCCGAGGTGTTCAAAGGCGAGGAACGCTGGCGCAACCTTGATACCCCAACGGGCGACCTCTTCAAGTGGGACGAGTGGTCCACCTACATCAAGAAGCCGCCGTACTTCGATGGCCTGACCATGACGCCCGCGCCAATTAGCGATCTCAAAGGCGCAAGGGTGCTCGTGATGGTTGGCGATTCCGTGACCACCGACCACATTTCGCCCGCCGGAAACATCAGCCTGAACAGCCCCGCCGGCATCTACCTGCGCGAGATGGGCGTCGCCCGCGAAGACTTCAACCAGTACGGCGCGCGGCGCGGCCACGACGAAGTGATGGTTCGTGGCACGTTCGCGAACATCCGCCTTCGCAACCAGCTCGCGCCGGGAACGGAGGGCGGCGTTTCCCAACACCTCCCGGACGGAGCTGAGATGCCTATCTTCGATGCCTCCGTTCGCTATCGTGCTGAAGGCGTGCCGTTGCTCATCCTGGCGGGGAAGGAATACGGCACCGGTTCCTCACGGGACTGGGCGGCCAAGGGCGTCAACCTTCTCGGCGTCAAAGCCGCGATCGCGGAAAGCTACGAGCGCATCCACCGCAGCAACCTGGTCGGCATGGGTGTACTACCGCTCCAGTATCTGACTGGCGAAAACCGGGAGTCGCTCGGACTGACCGGCCGCGAGACCTACCAGATCGGCGGCATTGCCGAAGACCTCGCCCCCGGGAAGAAGCTGCCGGTCACGGCAGTCTCCGACGATGGAAAAACGACGGAGTTCCAGGTGGTCTGCCGCATCGATACTCCGGTCGAGCTCGACTACTACAAGCACGGCGGCATCCTGCAGTTCGTGCTACGGC
>CAZKZR010000424.1:0-3424 GCA_964557245.1 uncultured Anaerolineaceae bacterium
ATCCGCGCTCCATCCGGCCGCCGTGTTCATCCGTGGCGGCGCATCTCAGAAGCTGGACGAATTCGCACTGGACCTAACCGCGGATGCTTCGCCGCTTGGAATCGCGTTCTTCCAGTTCCCGGACCGCAACGGCGATGGCAGGGCAGACCTCTCCTACCTCCAGAACGTTTGCGGCGCGACCGGGTGCAACTCCCGGGCTGTCATCCTTTCGTGGGACGGCACCGCGTGGCGCGACATTGGTCCTGGCGATTCGGTCAGCAACATCGATGCAATCCGCTGGACGGGCGAAGGCGCTAAGAGCGCGCTCGCGGTCCACGGGGGCAAGCTCCCGGCGGACGCCCCTCCGGAATCCGGCCCCACGCGAGCCTCGACGACGACGTACGCGCTGCTCACTGGCCGGTACGCTTCGTCGACCGTGGAGAACGATCCCCCGGAGTATCTCTACCATGCGGTGGAAGATGCAGACTCGACCTTCGCACGAGATATTGGGGCCTCGCAGGCGGCATACCGAAGCGTGGCAGAGAGCCCCGGACTGAAAGACTGGAAGCTCAAGCCGGGCGATCCGGACCGCCGCCCGAGCCTGGTGGGCTATGCGCTCTTCCGGCTCGCGGTCATCGATGCCGCTTTGGGCCGGGACCCTACCGCAGCGCTCGACCGCGTTATCCGGGACTCGAAGGAGCCGCTGTTCGTCTACCTTGCCGAGGCGTTCCGCAACGGCTACCAGGTCAGGGGCGGCGTGGTCGGCGGCTGCGCTGAGGCCAACCTGTACTTGAAGACGCCCCAGGGCGGCGGAGCCGATCCCGGCGGATACGTCGCGCAGTTGTTTAACTACGGCTACGCCAACCCGCCGGGGAGCAAATGGTTGCCGAAACTCTGTCCGTATTAACTGCCGGTTAGAACAGACGCCGAAGGTTCGCCATCTCGATTGCAGCCTGGGCGGCTTCCTCGCCCTTGTGCCCGTCTTTGCCGCCAGCACGGGAGAGCGCCTGCTCCACACTGTCGACGGTGAGCACACCGAAGATCACCGGGACGCCGGTTTCGCGGGCAGTGGCGCCAATGCCGTCTGTCGCTCCTCCAGCGACGTATTCGAAGTGGGCGGTATCGCCGCGGATGACCGCGCCGATGCAGATCACTGCATCGAACTTACCGCTGCGGGCGGCCCAGTTGGCGGCGGTTGGGATTTCGAAGGCGCCGGGCACCCAGGCAACAGTCACGTCTTCCGGTCTCACTCCGCGCTCTCCGAGGCAGGATTCGGCGCCTTCGAGGAGTTTCCGCGTGACGAATTCGTTCCAGCGGGCGACGACGATGCAGACGCGCAGGCCGTTTCCATCGAGGGCCCCTTCGAGGACAGGCATCAGTTTGCCCCCGTCGTAGTGGCGGATTCGAGGCCGTCCAGCAGGTGGCCCATGCGCTGCCGCTTGGTATCGAGATAGCGCACGTTGTGGGGGTTCGGTTCTGTCAGGATTGGCACCCGCTCCACGACTTCGAGGCCGTACGCTTCGAGGCCGGCGCGCTTAGCGGGGTTGTTCGTGATCAGTCGCATCTTCCTCACGCCGATATCGCGCAGAATCTGCATGCCGATGCCGTACTCCCGCTGATCGGCAGGGAATCCGAGGGCCAGGTTGGCATCGACGGTGTCGTAGCCTTTGTCCTGCAACTCATAGGCCCGCAGTTTGTTGTGCAGGCCGATGCCGCGGCCTTCCTGACGCATGTAGAGGAAGACGCCGCCTTCATCGGAGATCATCTTCAAGGCGCGATCCTTCTGTTCGCCGCAGTCGCAACGCATTGACCCGAAGACGTCTCCGGTGACGCATTGGTCGTGTACGCGAACGAGCGTCGGGGTCTCGGGATCGATTTCGCCCTTGACGATCGCGACGTGTTCATCGGGGTAGTTTTCCGCTTTGTAGGCCAGGATCATCATGTCGCCGACGGGGGTCGGAAGGCGGGTTTCCGCGACGCGCCGGACGAGCTGTTCGTGCTTCAGGCGGTACTTGATCATCTCGTTGACGGTCACGATGCGGAGGCCATGCCGGCGGGCGAAGCGCTTGAGGTCCGGCATGCGCGCCATCTCGCCGTCCATTTTCATTACTTCGCAGATGACAGCGGCGGGGTAGATGCCGGCCATCTTTGCGAGGTCCACGCTCGCTTCTGTTTGGCCGGCGCGCACGAGAACGCCGTCACGCCGGGCGCGCAGGGGAAACATGTGGCCGGGGCGGGCGAGATCCTCAGGTCGAGTATCGGGATCGATGATGACCTGGACGGTGCGGGCGCGGTCGGCGGCGCTGATGCCGGTCGTAACGCCGGTGCGGGCTTCCACTGAAACGGTGAAGGGGGTGCCGAAGCCGGAATTGTTCGCGGCGGGGTCGACCATGAGCGGCAATTTGAGCTGCTCGCAGCGGTCTTCCGTGATCGAGCAGCAGATGAGCCCGCGGCCGTACTTGGCCATGAAGTTGATGGAATCCGGGGTCACGAACTGAGCGGGGATGCAGAGATCTCCTTCGTTTTCGCGGTCTTCGTCATCGGTGATGATCACGAACCGGCCGCGGCGGAACTCTTCGATCGCTTCGGGGACTGTCGCCATGACGGGGTCGCGTTCGGTCACTTCCGGGCCTCCTGGGTGCTCGCCACGAAGTTCTCGATGTAGCGGGCGATGATGTCGGTCTCGAGGTTGATGCGGTCGCCTGGTTTGCGGTTGATTAGGTTCGTGTGTTCCTGGGTGTACTGGACCAGGGAGACCGAGAAGCTGTCTTCGTCCTTGGCCACGATGGTGAGACTGATGCCGTCGATGCAGACAGGGCCTTTGACCACCATGTAGCGCAGGAGTTCCGGCGGCGTTGTGAATTTCGCGATGATCGCTTCGCCTTCCGGCGTGAGGGAGTGCAGGATCCCGGTGCCTTCGACCACCCCTCGGACAATATGCCCGCTGAGGCGGTCGGTGGGGCGGCAGCTGCGCTCGAGGTTCACGAGGTCGCCCTGTTTGAGTTCACCGAGGTTGGAGCGCCGGTAGGTTTCGGGCATGAGGTTCGCGAAGAAGAACTCCTTGTCCATCTCGGCGACCGTGAGGTCGACGCCGTTGATAGCGATGGAATCGCCGAGTTGGCTATCGACCAGGATTTTCGGCGCGCGGATACGGAGGGTACCTTCGCCCGCCTCCACGACGGTCCCAACTTCTTCGATGATGCCTGTGAACATGCACTGCCCCTGCGCGGAATCGATGTTCACGAGGGACGACGGGAGAGCCCGCGCAGGCTAGCGCGGAGCGGGCGTCCCGATTGCGAAACAGCAACGGGTACGCCGCATGTGTTCTCTCCCATCCGGACTGTACCGTCGGCCCCGGAATTTCACCGGATCAGTCCTCCCGTTTCCGGAAGGAGTCGCGGGCTTTCACCGCCGGTGGGGAATTTCACCCCGCCCCGAGAACATC
>CAZKZR010000425.1:0-3419 GCA_964557245.1 uncultured Anaerolineaceae bacterium
CCTGGCGGTGGGTCTTTTCATTGCCCAGGGCCCGCAACCGGAAATCATCGTCCCGGCTGAAAAGCTGACGGCGATCGGCCCCCTGAACATCACCAATACGTTGCTCACGTCTTGGGTGGTGATGGCGATCATCATCATCATCGCCTGGGCCTGCACGCGCTCGATGAAGCTCATCCCGAGCGGCGGACAGAACTTCCTCGAAGCGGTCATGTCGTTCCTCGTCGGACAGGTCGAAGAGATCGCCGGCGAGAAGAACGGCCGCAAGTTCTTCATGGTCGTCGCCACGATTTTCATCTGGGTGATCATGAACAACTGGTTCGGCCTCCTGCCGTTCTTCAATGCGATTGGCAAGACCGAAGATGTGAACCACCACGTGTTCGAGACGATTTCCCAGCAAGCCGAAGAAGGCAAGCCGTTCGAGACGCGCGACAAGCAAGGCGCATGGTTCATGCAGAACTCCGGCGGCATGACGATCACGATGCCCCGAGCGAAGGCAACGGAATTCGAAATCCTCGCCGGCGATACGGCCGAGGTCGCGACGGACCGCTACATCGTCTTCCTCGCCGAAGAATTCACCGACTTCGAGGCGCACGCCGAAGATGAAGAGGCTGCTCCGACGAAGGAAATGGTTGAGGGCGCGCTGGCCGCGCTGAACGCCGACCCGAAGGCGCCGAAGGTGCATCTGGCCGCCGCGGCCGATGACCATGCGGCGGAAGACAGCCACGCCGAAGAGTCAGGGCATCACGCCATCCCCAGCGCGACGGTGGGTTCGGTGGAATCAATTGATTTCCCGGACAAGAAGCTTGGACTGGTCATACCGTTCTTCCGCGGCACCTTCAGCGATGTAAACAACACACTTGCGATGGGCATCATCGCGTTCCTCTGCATCGAATTCTGGGGCTTCCAGGCGCTTGGGCCGGGTTACCTCAAGAAGTTCTTCAACCTCAACGGCATCATGTCGTTCGTCGGCATTCTGGAGTTGCTGTCGGAGTTCATCCGCATCATCAGCTTCTGCTTCCGACTCTTCGGCAACATCTTCGCCGGCGAAGTGCTGGTGCTGATGCTGACGTTCCTCATGCCGTTCCTGTTCGTGGACGTGATTTACGGCCTCGAACTGTTCGTCGGCTTCATCCAGGCGTCAGTCTTTGCGCTGCTGACGCTGGTCTTCGCGGTGGGTGCGGTTGAGCACCACGGAGACGAAGAACACCACGATGGGCACGAGGCCGGGGAAGCCGATGCCCACCACGAAGTGGAAGCGCACCAAACAGGGGCAGTCCAGGCCCACTAAGGCCTGTTCGCAATCGACATTCGAAACGCACCCCGGAAGGGTGCAACGGAGGCAACTGAGTCATGGACCTTCTGAGTTTTCTGCCGTTCCTGGTGATCCTGGAGACAGACGGCGCCAAGGCGATCGGCGCCGCCATCGCGATGGCCGTCGGCGGTATTGGGCCGGCCCTCGCCATCGGCATGCTGGTGGGCAAGGCAATGGAAGCGCTCGGGCGCAACCCTGAAGCCCGCGCCGCCATCCAGACCAACATGATTCTCGGCGTTGCGTTCGCGGAAGCCATCGGCATTTACGCGCTGCTCTCCGCCCTGATCATCGCCTTCGTCATCTAGTTCCCGGCGTCCGCCGGCAGAGGTTCCGCATGGACAAGGCAGTCGAAGCACTGGGTCTCAACCTGCCACAGCTGATCGCGCAGGTGGTGAACTTCTTCGTTCTCCTGTTCATCCTCAGGGCCGTGGCCTACAAGCCCATCCTGAAGATGCTGGACGAGCGAAAGCAGAAGATCGCCGAAGGCCTCAACGCCGCGGAAATCGCGCGCGCCGAGGCAGCATCAGCTCAGGCGAACATCCAGGCCCAGCTCGATACGGCGCGCCGCGAAGGGCAGGAAATCGTCGCGAATGCACAAAACATCGCGACGCGCATCCAGACCGACGCCCGTGAGCAATCGGCCAAGGACCGCGAAGCCTCGCTGGAACGGGCCCGCGTTGAGATCCAGCAAGAGCGCGACCGCGCAATTGCGGACCTGCGTGGCGAGTTCGCGGACATTACCGTCCGCGCGGCGGAGAAGGTCATCAATCAGTCTCTCGACCGGCAAGCGCACCAGCGCGTGATCGACGAGACGCTGGCCGAATCCAACTTCAGCGGGAATTAAGCAATGGCTGACGCTCAAGCAGCGAAACGGTACGCGCAGGCCGCATTCGGCATCGCCAGCGATGCGAATGCGATCGCGCAGTGGCGTGCTGAGCTGAACGACGTTGCCACGGTGCTGACCGATTCGGGGCTCGCCCCGGTGCTGGCCGACCCGAAGGTGGCCCTCGAACGGCGCCTGTCGCTCGTCGAACGAGCGCTCGACGTTTCGCCGCTGGCGCTGAACTTCGCCCGGCTGCTCGTTTCGAAAGGCCGGTCGGCGGACGCGCGGGCCGTGGCGCAGGCGTTCGAGCGGATGGCTGACGAACACGACGGGATCGCCCACGCCCAGGTGACCACGGCGGTGGAGCTAACACCGCAGCAGCTGGATGCGCTTTCCGCGCAACTCAGCCGCTCGCTGGGCCGGCAAGTCCGCACCCAGGCTGTGGTCGACCCGGCAATCATCGGGGGCGTCGTGGTCCGTGTTGGCGACAAACTGGTGGATGGCAGCATCCGCACCCGTCTGAAGCGGCTCCGCAGGGAGCTTGAGGGAGCCCGCTAAGGGCTTCGTGAGTAGCAGGAAGAGGTAGGCCGCAATGGCAGTACGCGCTGAAGAAATTGCATCGATCCTGCGTGAGCAGATCGAGGGGTTCGGGAGCTCAGTCGAAGCGACCGACGTCGGTTCGGTGATCTCCGCCGGCGACGGCGTTGCGCGCATCCACGGCCTCTCGGGCGCCATGCTTTCGGAACTCCTCGAGTTCAGCAACGGCTCCATGGGCATCGCCCTGAACCTTGAAGAAGAATCGGTCAGCGCCGTGGTGCTGGGCGAATACAACGACATCAAGGAAGGCGATGAGGTCCGCTCCACCGGCCGCATTATTGAAGTGCCGGTTGGTGACGCACTCATAGGGCGCGTTGTCGACCCGCTGGGCAATCCGATTGACGGAAAAGGCCCGATTGCCACCTCCAAGCGGCGGCCGATCGAACGCATCGCCCCGGGCGTGACCCTTCGCAAGAGCGTGAACCAGCCGGTCCAGACGGGCATCAAGTCGATTGACGCGATGTTCCCCATCGGCCGCGGGCAGCGCCAGCTCATCATCGGCGACCGCTCAACCGGGAAGACCGCCATCGCGTTGGACACCATCATCAACCAGAAGGGCGGCGACCTGATCTGCATCTACGTCGCCATTGGGCAGAAGGCCGCGAAGGTTGCCCAGGTGGTCGGCGTGCTCGAGGAAAATGGGGCGATGGAACACACCATCATTGTGGCCGCGAATGCCTCCGATTC
>CAZKZR010000426.1:0-3391 GCA_964557245.1 uncultured Anaerolineaceae bacterium
CGCCCGCCTCGGCCACGAACCGTCGGAAGACGAAATCGCCGCCGAACGCGCAAAAGGCCGCGAGAATTACATGAAGTGGCAGCGCGAAAGCGCCGAGTGGGCCAACTGGCGCGTCGCCACCGTCGATGAAGTCATCGAGTCCATCCGCGCCAAAGTCAGCTAGTCCGCGCGCCCATCTGACTTCAGGAAAGGCCTCGCCGAAAGGCGAGGCTTTTGCTTGCGTCATCGCCGCGCCACGCCCTAGATTCCGGCAGTGCAGCTAACCCCCAGCACTCCCCGCCCGGCAGCGCTCCAGGTTGCTGTCTCGATCCTTGCCCTCGTGCTCCTGTTGGCGACGTACGCCATGGTGATGCACGTACTGGTGGATCTCTCGACCGTCGATAGTGACACCGAAGCGAACCACCGCGACCTCATTTACGCGTACGTCCACGCCGGCTTCTTCGCCGCTTCGCTCGTCGTCGGATTCGTGGCCGGGAAATGGTTTAGCGGACTCGGCTTCGCCTTCGCGACGCTCTTCCTCGTTGTCACCATCCTCGGCGTCACCCTCACCCAGATGACCAGCTACGAACTCGCATGCCGCGGCCACAATGACCTCGTGCGCCACTGGCAATGCTGACGCACTAACTCAGCAGGTCTCGCACCTCATCCAGGTGACGGACAACCGCCAGTGGCGCCGAATCGGCCGGGTCTTCCTGCCTGAACTCGTGCGTCAACACCGAGCGCATGCCCAGCGACTGCGGCCCCCGGACGTCCTCACGCACCCGGTCGCCAACGAAGATCACGTCTCCGGGCTCGATCGCCAGCGCCCGCAGCGCCACCCGGTATATCTCGGGGTTCGGCTTCCGCACGCGATGCTCGACTGAAAACACGGCCACTTCCGCATGGTGCAGCAGGTCGAACTCCGTTAAGCGCCGCCGCATGACATCCGGCGCGGTCAGCGTGTTCGAAACGAACCCGACCCGCAGCCCCCGCCCACGCAGGGCGTCAAAGACCTCCGCACGGTCCGATGCCTCCCAGCGCGCAACGTCCGCCTCGCCCAGGAGGGTGTCCAGGTGCTCGGCCACCCGTTCTCCCAGCGCCCCGCCACCCGCGAACGGCCGCACCAGGTGCGCGATCCGCGGCTCCTCCAGCTGGCCCCGGCCGTAGCCCGCCGCCAGCTGCTCCCTTAGGGTTTCGATGATTCGCAGCGCCTCTGTCTCGGCGTCGTCGACGCCTTCGGCGGCCATGAACGCCGTAAGTTCGTCCGTCACCTCGGCCATGGGGTTCAACCGGAACAGCGTATCTCCAAGGTCGAACAGCACCGCCTTCGTCACGCGAATCCCCAGGGCCGCACGCGGCTCGGCGTGATCCGCAACATCACCCGGTCCGTCGCGGCGATTCGCTGTTCCATCGCCTCCGGCAGGTCAGGCCCAAGGTAGCGCTCGGCAATGGTCCGCATCGATCGACGCTCGGGGTCTTCGATCACCTCTGCCGTCCCCTCGATCGCTACGCCCTTGTATGGACGTTCCCGCGTGTCGACCAGGAACGAAACGCGCGAGTCGTTCCGGGCGTTCCTCGCCTTGGGCCGGGCAGCCGGTGTGGAAATGAGGATTGCGTCGCCATCCAATGCGAACCAGACCGCGGAAGTGATCGGCGCGCCCTGGGGTGTGAGCGTCGAAAGCACTCCGGGCCACTTCGCCTCCGCAAGGAACTCCCGAACCTCAGCGGTCATTTCTCGTGCCACCCGCGGATTCTCCCCGCCCGCCCGCGCCCTGTCGATCCGTCCGGCAGACCACATCCCACGGCTGCACTACGCTGAAACTTCGTGAAAACCGGCGCCCGTCAGCAACGCACTCTGGTCCTGGCGCTGCTTTGCGTTGCCTCGTTCGCCGTCGTTTTCAACAACCTCATCATCACGCCGATCCTCCCGGACATCTCCGATGACCTGCACGTCCGCGTCGCCGTGGCCGGTCTGCTCGTCACCGCTTACGCAGTGGTCGGCGGCATCGCATCGGTTTTCTCCGGGCCGTTCATCGATTTGCTTGGCCGCAAGCCAATCGTCGTCGCCGGCATGGCCACTCTCACCGTCGCCACCTTCGCCTCCGCTGTCGCCCCCAACTTTGCGCTGCTCGCCATCTCCCGCTCGGTTGCCGGGCTCGGCGTGGCCTGCCTCACGCCCGCTGTCTTCGCCGCGGTTGGTGACCTGTTCTCCTACGAAGAGCGCGGCAAGGCCATGTCGTGGGTCATTTCCGCCAACACCAGCGCCTCCATCTTCGGCGTTCCCGCCGGTGCGTTACTCAGTGGCCTCGTCTCGTGGCGCTGGACGTTCGCCGTCCTCGGCCTGCTCCTGGTCGTCTTTACCTGGCTCATCTTCACGAAGCTCCCGGGCGAACGGCCCGCTTCCCGTCCCGCCGGCCGCACGGCCATCCGCGAATCCGCGACCGGCATCCGCAGCGTGCTGGTAGACCTCCCGACCATGATGGCGCTCTTTTCGAACTACCTTTCCACGGCCTACTGGTTCATCTTCACCATTTACATGGGCGCCTATTTCCGCGATGAGTTCGGCCTCGCGAAGTGGGCGCTCGGCGCGATGACCATGATCATGGGCCTCGGTGTGCTCTTCGGGAGCAACGTCGGCGGCAGGCTCTCGGATCGCACCGGCAAACGCCCGATCATCGTCTGGTGCAGCGGCATCTGCGCTCTCTTCATCTCGCTCGTCACCATCGCCTCGCCGTTCATCGCCATCGCTTTCGCTTTCCTGTTCGTGTTCTCCACATTTAGCGGCGCCCGCTTCGCGAGCGCGCAGGCCGTCACCACTGAGATGCGCCCCGAAATGCGCGGCACCGTCATGGCCCTCAACGCCTCGGGCCAACAGTGGGGCATCGTCACCGGCTCGCTCATCGGCGGTTTCGTCGTCGATACCTGGGGATACACCGGCCTCGGTCCGGCCAGCGGCGTCGTCGCCCTGCTTTCCATGGTCACCTACGCGATGTTCGTCGATGAGCGCCGTTTCGAAGCGCCCCGAACCGCCAGCGCCACTCCCGCGAGGGATGTCGCATGACTCGCCGCCCGGATTTCACGGAATTCGTCCCCTACTTCGCCGATTATGTCGTTCGCGCCGAAGACGACCCGGATACGCAGCTCACCGTTCAGGCCGGGGAAATCGCCGCCTACGCCCAGGTCGAAGAAGACGCTGCCTCAGCCAGGCCGGCGCCTGGGGAGTGGTCGCTCAAAGAGGTCCTGGTCCATCTCGCCGATTTCGAGCGCATGTTCAATTACCGCGCCCTCCGCTTCTCCCGTGGAGACGAGACTCCCATTGAAGCCTTCGAACAGGACCCGTACATCGCCGCCTCCGAAGCCAACGAACGACCCATCGAAAACATCGTCGGCGAACTCCTCTCGCTCCGCGCCG
>CAZKZR010000427.1:0-3390 GCA_964557245.1 uncultured Anaerolineaceae bacterium
GACTGGAGCGAACGGGACCTGCTGGCGCGATACCATGCCCTCATCGTGATGCACTGCAAGCACACCTGCGTGAAGAACCGTCCGAAGTGCGGCGAGTGCGAATTGCTGGTCCGGTGCCCGTTCGGGCAGGCGGAGAACACCCGGTGATCCGCAAGTTCTCGATGAGCGCCGGAACGACCGCGCGGCGGTTGATGTGGCAAGGCGAACGGCTCCGCTGGCGCATCCTCCACCCGATAACGCTCGGGGCACGGGTCATCCTTCTACGCGGTAACGAAGTTCTCCTGATCCGGCACACCTACCGCGACGGATGGTTCTTTCCCGGCGGCGGTGTGGACAAGGGCGAAACGCTGGAGGCCGCGGCCCGGCGAGAAGCCGAGGAAGAGGCGCACGCGACCATCGGGGAGCTGACACTGCTCGGCGTGTACGGCTCCGCTTCGGAAGGGCGGACTGACCACATTGCGGTGTTCCATACGCGCGACTTCGAGCTGGGCGAGTTCGAGGCGAACAACGAAATCGAGGCTCGCGAATGGTTCAGCCTCGATGCGCTGCCCGAGGGGTTGGGTGGGGTCGACCGCCGCAGGCTGCGGGAGCTGCGGGAGGGCGGCGCCCCTCGCGGTGGCGAGTGGTGAGCATGGATTCGAGCGAGGCGCTCCGCCTTGCACTTGTGGCGTTCGGCCTTGAACCGGTGCGGGAACCTCAGCCCGTCGAAAACTCGGTACGGAACACCAACTACCGCGTGGAAACAGAAGTGGGAGTGGTATTCCTTCGTCGGCATCTCGCCGGCAGGCCACTCGAGCGGTTGCAGCGTGAACATGCCGGGGCGGCGTGGGCCGGTTCGCGCGGGCTGGCCGTCGCCGAGCCGCTGCCAGCCCGTAACGGTGAGCCCATCGTTGACCTCAACGGCCAGTTCTGGTCGGCATACCGGTGGGTTGACGGTTCGACCTACCGGCGAGGTTCCATCACGCCGGACCAGGCCCGGAGCCTCGGCGCAGTTCACGGCCGCTGCCAGGTGGCACTTCGGGACTACCCGTTGGCATCGAACCTTCCGAAGAACTCCGAGTTGACCTGGTCGACGGAAGCCTCGCTGGCCGCGATCGAGTCGATCCGGATCGAGGTCCAACGGCGCGGAACCGAGCAGGAGCAACGGTGGCTGGCGAAGCAAGAAGCGTTGCTTCAGTCAGGGTCGGCGCGGCCGAGCGAGGACTTCGCGTGGCTGCCGCTGGCCGCCAGCCATGGCGATTTCCACGAAAGGAACGTGATGTTCCGAGATTCCGGCGAGTTGGCTGCCGTGGTGGATTGGGAGCGGTTTTGCCTTCAGCCGCCGGCCTTCGAAGTGCTGCGGGCGGTGAGCTTCATGCTCTTGCTCGAAGCGGACGGTCTTCGCGCCTACCTCGAGGGTTTCCGCGAACACGAGAAGCTGGAAGTGCGTACGGTCAGGTCGGCGGTCGACGCCTGGTGGCAGAGCTCCATGCACAACACCTGGGCGTTCCGTGACACGTTCCGGGACGGAAGCACAACCTCGCGGCAGTTCTTGCCGGAAGAGGAGAGCCGCTCGTTGCAGTTCAACGAGGCCGACTTCCGCGCCTGGCTAACGGAACAGCTCGTGCGGTTCGCGACCTGAGGCTCAGTAGCCCCGGTGTTCCTTGTTGAGCTGACGCACGTCTGGCTGTGGGTTGGCTTCGGCCGGGCGAGGCTGGTCCCCTCGCTCGCGATGCTCTTCCATCTCCGATTCGGTGTCATCTTCGGGTTCAACGACGCGGACGTCCGACTCCGAAGGTTCGAGCACTCGCGCGGCCGTCTCCATGAACTCTTCGACCTTCTCGACGGGGTCGAAGTCCTTGATGTAGCGGATGGCGCCCTTGATGTCCTCGATCGGATTCAGGTCCTTGCGCGCCTGTTCGCGATCCTTTTCGTCAGTCATCCGAATGGCCTCGCTTTCTGTCCGCTCCACTTCGAGTGTCCCTGATGCCGGGTCAGGAGCACAAGGCGGCGCCAGGCGGCGGTGGACTCGTCCAGTCTTCACATCCACGAGCCAAACGCCCGGGCGATCTCGTTCTGACGGGGCAGCCATAGACCCTCCAATGTTCGCGCTACCAGTCTGCGAGTAATCGCCGGGCGCGAGCATGTCCCGGTGGGCCAACGTTCACGATCGATAGGGAAAGTCAGTCGGAGGCTTCGGAGTCGGCCAGGGTCTGACTGACCAGGGCGAGGAACTGATCCGCGGCGAAGGGCTTCTGGACGAACATCGTGTTCGCCGTGCGGGCCGCGAACTCAGCGGGGCCTTCGGCGCTGTACCCGGAGATGAGGATGACCGGGATTTGCGGCCAGCGTTCCAGGATGCTGCGGCGCAACTCGATGCCGGATTCGCCCGGCATCACGATGTCGCTGATAACGAGGTCGGGGCGGCGAGAATCCAGGAGGGCACGGGCTTCGTTGGCGTGGGCCGCCTGCAGAACGGTGTAGCCCTGGGTGCGAAGAAGGCGCGCAAGCATGACCCGGACCGGATCATCGTCGTCAACAACGAGAATAGTCGCGGTCATGAGCGGTTCCTCAGACGCGAGAGGCGAACCCCCCGCAGCCCTGGCAGCTTCCTGTGTCCCACCAATGGCGCGCACGCTGCTCCCCGGCTCTTCGCCAGTCGAATGCATCAATTCTCACCGAATCAGGGTTCTCGCGGTCATTGGGGACAACCCTGATAGGGAGAGAGAAGTACCCGACCGCGCAGCGGCAAATGATACTCAGCAATCTGGTTCTGATGTCCAATTTTCCTCGACGTTTGTGATAAATCTCTCACTGACTTCGCCTGGCGACCTACCGCCCTCGTCGTTAAGGCGCTCGGGAACCATCTCTTTGATCGGCTTCGCGTTCCGCTATGATGCGCCGCCATATGGAACTGCTGTCCGATCGCCGCTTCCGTGTCAGCTCCTACGGCCTGGCGGCCGCCTACACCGGTTGGCTACTCGATTCGCTCGGCGGGGAGGTCGAACACGTCTCGGCGCTGGACCCGGAGGGGATCGGGGCATTCCTGTCGCCGTCCGCCACGCTCTCTTCGTCTCCGCCGCTGGACGCGCAGCCGGATCAAACACTGATTACCGACTGCCCGGTCACCGCTGAGAACCGGGAGCGAATCACCTCTCTGGCACGCGACCGCCGGGTGATCTGGATTACGCCCTGGGGACTGCAGAGCGATTGGGCTGAGCGTCCGGACAGCGACCTCGCGCTCTGCGCCGCGAGCGGCTGGATGGCCTCGGTGGGCGACCCTGACCGCGAGCCGTTGGCGCCGCCGGATGGGCAATGCCGATTCGTCACCGGGCTGTTCGCGGCAATTGCCGCACTTGAGCCGGCGGCCAACCCGACGGCCGCGGCGGCAGGTCTCATCGACGTGCCAGT
>CAZKZR010000428.1:0-3387 GCA_964557245.1 uncultured Anaerolineaceae bacterium
GCCACATCGGCATCATCGTCACCAAGCCTATGCCAGCAGCTACGTGCGAAGGCACGGATGTCCCGAACTCCGCTGAGGTGTATTTCGGTACCTTCAACGACGGCAGCCCGGACTGGACGCCTACGGGCACCACCCACCAGGACGTCGGCAAGAACACCGAACTCTGCAACAAGCTCATCCAGATCACCAAGTACTACCAGCTGGCGGACGGCACCTCGATCAGCGGCTTCTACGCCCCGACCGCGGCTGACCTCCCCACCTTCACCCTCACCCCGAACCCGTGGACGGGCGTGGGCAGCTACAACGTCGTTGACGACGCCAACTGCGACCTCGTCGACAACGGCGCCAACATCGTTTGGACCTGCTCCATCCCCGCCGATGCCAACCCGCTCGTTACCGAGCAGGCAGCGGTCAACTGGGTCGAGTCGTTCAACGGCGCCTGCGGTGACTCCCTCGTCAAGGAAATCGGCGCTCTCGTCGCCAACGTCCTGGACATCGTGGTGGACCAGCAGGTCTCGGCCTTCTACAGCTTCTGCAACTACCCGGTTGGTTCCATCCGGATCATCAAGAACGACCTGACCACCGCCCTCAACGACGGCCGCCCGGCTGACAGTGACTGGGACTTCTCAGCCACCGGCCCGAACGCCTTCAACCAGGCCCGCTCGATCGGCTTCGGCGGCGGCAACGTGGTCATCCCGAACGTCCCGCTCGGCAACGGTTACGCCGCCGCTGAAACGGATGGCGTCTACAGCCAGTGCCCGATTGACGGCCCTGCCGGCATCCACAACTACTTCACCACGAACGTGGAAGATGGCCCGCTGAACATCACCCAGCCCGGCCAGGAGATCACGTTCACCTTCCGCAACGAAGACTGCGGCGCAGTCCTCGGCACCGGCAGCCTCCACGTCTTCAAAGTCCGCGACCTCAACGGCAACGGCGCCGCTGATGGCAGCGACACCTTCATCGTCTGGACCGTGACCATCACCGGTCCCGAGTTCCCCGGTGGCCAGGTCTTCAACGTCCCGGCAGCCGGACTCCACCTGAACGGCATCCAGGAAGGTCTCTACACCGTCACGGAAGCCGGCCAGATTGGCTACACCCTGGTCGGTGTCGCCAGCTCGGAGAACGGTTTTGTTGTCAGCAACTCGACTTCGGTCACGGTGAACGACGGCGAAAGCGAAACCATCACCTTCTACAACCAGCCCTTCGGCGAAATCCCGGTGCACAAGAACGCGTTCACCAGCCACAACGGTGGCCCGAACGTTGCGGCCCCGAATGACGACGATGGCTGGACCATCACCCTCGATTCCGCGAACTGCGGCATCCACCAGGTCAAGGTGACCGATGCCAACGGCGATGCGGTCTTCACCGGCCTCCCGCTCTGCAACGACTACGTTGTCAGCGAAGGCGCCGTGAACGCTTCGTCCCCCGGCTTCGTCCCGCTCAGCGCGGACCAGTTCACCCACGTCTCGCCGAACGGCGTGACCCTGACCTTCAACAACATCAAGCGCACCAACGACCCGATTTGCACCGTTGGCTGCATCCCGACCACGACGCCGACGGCCACGCCGACGACGCCGACCAGCACGCCGACGACTCCTCCGTCGACGGCCACGCCCACCAACACCACCGTCCCGCCGACCGCTACGCCGACTCTGACCGGCATCGTGGGTGGCGAGCGCACCCCCGGCCCCGGCCAGCCCACCCCGATCGCCCCGAGCACCGGTGGCGGCGTCCTGGGCGGCACCGCCGGCGGGTTCAACCTCCTGCTCATCCTCGCCGGGCTCCTCGCCCTGACGAGCGGTGTCAGCTTCCTGGCCCTCGGCCGCAAGAACCGCCGCTAACCAGCGGTAACCGCCAACCATTCCGAAAGGCCCCGGGCAACCGGGGCCTTTCGCGTTGGGAGGGTTTCGCGCCGCGGTTCTGCTAGATTGTCCCGGTGAGCAGTCCCCTGGAAGACGCCTTCGCCCACGCCGCCTGGGCCATGGACCGGCTGTACGAAGCCTGCCAGGCGCTCAGCCCGGAACACCTCGCCTCACCCGTCCCCGGCACCGGCAAGTCGATCCTGGAGACGCTTCGCCACCTCGCGGGATCGGAAAGCTTCGAACTCTTCGTCTGCCTTGAGGACTGGCCCGCCTATGAGAGCGCGGACGACCTGGACCTCGAGGCCCTGCGCGCCCTTGCCGCCAACAACGCGGAGGGCTGGATGCGCCTGGTTTCCGGCGAGCTCAACTCCCAGGCCATCAAGCGCGAGGTGGACCCGGATGACGGCTACACGCGCGACGCCCCGCTCGGCCTCCGCATCGTCGCCGCGCTGGAGCACGGTTACGACCACCGTGCCCAGCTCTGCACCGCGCTCTCCCTGCTCGGCCTGCAGCCGCCTGACCTCACCGTCTGGCGTTACGGCACCGACACCCGGCAGATGACCGAGGCCTATCCGACGGTTGAATGAACCGTTGACCCTTTAGCCATTAGCCGTCAGCCACTATCCTCGCGCCTCGCGCCTCGCGCCTCGCGCCTCGCGCCTCGCGCCTCGCGCCTCGCGCCTCGGGCCTCGGGCCTCGGAATGGTGCCTTGAAGCTCCGTCGGTGGTAGAGTGTCGCACAAATGTTCGGAAGCGATACCGCGGCGCCTCCCTCCGCCCGCGACCGCCTGCGCGCGGCCCTCAACCAGCCGCTGCGGGGCGCGCCCGCCCTGCGCCGGGAGAGCGTGACCGAACTGCTCGACCTTTCGAGCATCGGCGGGCGCTGGTTTCAGTCCGAGGACGGCCCGGGCTACGTCATCGAAAGCGTCTACGAACCGGGCCACGTGCACGGCGATGTGCCCCTCCATCACGCGCTCGATATCGCTCCGGCGAAGCTCGCCGGGCAGATCCGGGACCCACGCCTGGCCGAAACGGCGCCGGCCGCCTTCCTCTACGTGGATACCGAGACCACGGGCCTCGGCGGGGCGGGCTCCATGGTCTTCCTCGCCGGCATCGCCCGCTTCGAGGGTTCGCTGCTCAAGCTGCGGCAGTACCTCCTGCCCGGTCCGCAATACGAGGGAGGGCTGCTCGGCGGCCTGAGCGGCGAACTCGAGGGCGCGCAGGCGCTGGTCAGCTACAACGGCAAGTCGTTCGATATTCCCTCGCTGGAATCGCGCTACGTCCTCTCCCGCAAGCAGTCCGCGCTGCGGTCGCTGCCTCACCTGGACTTGCTTCACCCGAACCGGCGGCTGTTCCGCGGCGTGATCGAATCGCACCGCCTGCCGATGGTCGAACGCGAACTGCTCGGCTTCGAACGGGAGGACGATTGCCCTTCGGCGGAGGTCCCCGAGCGCTACTTCCGCTTTCAGCGCAGCGGCGACCCCACGCATATCCGCCCGGTGCTGAGGCACAACGCCTGGGAT
>CAZKZR010000429.1:0-3359 GCA_964557245.1 uncultured Anaerolineaceae bacterium
CACGCCGGCCGAACACGTTTCGACTACCGCTGGCGAGTGACGTACCTGAGCCCGCGCGGTATCGCCCTCGAAGACGGGTTCAAGCTCAGCTACGCGGCGGCCTTCCAAAACTCCGGGGACTTCGTGGCGTACGTGGGAGACGGCGCCAGCGACGTTCCCGCGGCGAGGCTGGCCCAGGCGGTGTTCGCGCGTGACACGCTGCTTTCGCGGCTGACCGGTGAGCATGCCCGTCTACGGCCCTTCGAAACCTTCCACGAGGTCGTGGAAGTCCTCGAACGTGAATCCCGCCGGTGGACCGAGGAATCCTGAACCCCGGCTAGTTCGTGATCCCGCTGTCGCTGAACTCCGCGATCTGCTCCGGCGTGAACCCGATCTCCGAAAGCACGTCGGCCGTGTGCTCGCCGAGCGCCGGCGAAGCCCGCTGCACCCGCGTGGGCGTGCCGGACATCTGCACCATCGGCGCCGGCCCCATCAGCGACCCGAGCAGCGTGTGCTCGTACTCAACGAGGAAGTTGTTGGCCGCCACCTGCGGGTCACTCCACATTTCTTCGATGAACCGCACCGGGCCGACCGCGATATCCAGCTTGTCCAGGTAGTCAATCCAGTACGAGTTCGGGTGTTCTTGGAACTTGCCCTCGCAGAACGCGACGAGTGCAGCGCCGACTTCCTTGAGGTTCGCCGGGTCGAATCCGGGCTCGTAGCGCGGGTCAGTGAAGTTGAGCGCCTTGCGGAAGCGTTCGCGCGGCCCTGGCCCAAGGCACCCGACAACAAGGTAGGAGTCCTTGGTTTTGTACGGCCGGTAGTACACGTTGCCGGCAAGTTCCGGCATGAGCGCGCGGCGCTCGGCGTAGACATCCGCGATATCGGCCCCGCGCTCCCGGGCGGCCCGGATCGCGGCAAGCCGGCGTTCGCGCGCTTCCACGTCCATCGCCACGATTTCGCGCGAGCCCGCCTGCAAAGCCAGCGACGAAAGCAGCAGCGACGAATTGATCGCCTGGCCTTCTCCCGTGCGTTCGCGGTGGAACAGCGCGGCCGAGATGGCCCAGGCCAGCGCCACGCCCGTGACCACGTCCGCGGGCGCGAAGCCGATCTGCATCGGCAAGCCGTTCTGGACGTTGGGGTTGGAGGTGGTCAGGCCGCTCATCGCCTGCGCCACGATGTCGTAGCCGCGGCGGTCCTTGTCCGGCCCCTGCTTCCCGAAGGCCGTGTTCTCCGCGTAGATGATGTTCGGCTTAATCTTCCGGGCGGACTCGTAATCGATGCCGAGCGCTTCGGGGACGCCGGGCCGGTAGTTCGTCAGCAGCACATCGGCCCAGCGAATCAGCGCGTCGCGGATGGGCGCCGAGCGGGGGTCCTTGAAGTTCAGCGCGAACCCTCGCTTGCCCCGGTTCTGGGTGAGGAAACCCTTGCTCTCTTTGGGGATCACCTCGGCCTGCAGGCGCCACGGCTCGCCTTCAAGCGGCTCGACTTTTACGACGTCGGCCCCCATTTCGGTGAGCAGCGAACCGGCGAGCGGGCCGGCGATGATCTGAGTGCAGTCGAGGACGCGAACGCCTTCCAGGGCGCCTGGCATAGACATACTCCGGTGGGGGAAGTCAGTAGTGGCCGACTATACCCCCGGCGGCGCGGCCGTGAACTACGCGGGACGGTTCGCGATTGCCGCCCCTTACTTGGGCTTGGGGAAGATGGAGCGCGCGATGTTCAGCACCGCGATGTCGTGGGCGATGCCCATCACCATCCCGGCGCGGGCATCCCGGAAGTAGCGCTCGAAGGGCAGCCGCTTGGCGAACGCCGTCCCGCCGCCGAGGGTCATCGCTTCGCCGGTGACGAAGGTGGCGACGGTATCCGCGGCCACCTTTGCTTCAAACAGCGCCTGTGGACCCTTCAGCCTGCCCGCATCCCATGCCGCCGCAGCCGCGTAGAGGAGCGCCCGGCTGCGTTCCAGCTCGATCTTGCAGTTCGCGACGCGGTTGGCGATGGTCTCGACATCGGGCATGCGGCGCCCGTCGGCCAGCGTGTTTTCGCCGATGTACTTCTCCAGCAGGTCGTAGCAGCCCGCGGCAATCCCGAGGTAGGTGGCCGCGTAGGTCCCGAGAGCGATCCCGAAGAAGTCCACTGGCTTGTTGTCCGGGTTCAGCCGTCTGGCGTCCGGCAGGAAGCCGTTGAAGGTCATGGGCGAACTGCCGTTGGCGCGCATTCCCAGCCCGTCCCAAGGCTCGTCGATGGTCCACTGCAGGTCGTCCTTGAGGATCTGGAACATCAGCGGCTGGGGCGGCTTGCCCTCCTCCCGCAGAGTCGCCATGAAGAGGTAGGTGTCGGCGATTCCGGCCGCCGTGACGAACGCCTTCTTCACGTTGTCGATCTGGAAGCCACCGTCCACCTTTTGGACCGCGGCCTTCGGCGCGCCCGCCCAGGCGCCGCCCTGGTGCCCCGCCTCGCTGCCCGCGACGGTGCTCAGCCACTCGCCCGATGCGATCTTCGGCGTGATGTTGGCTGCCTGCTCGTCCGTTGGCGCCCGCGCGACGATTTCCGTGCTTTCCAGGTGCATCTTGTAGATGAGCGCCGTCGAGGGGTCAGCCTTCGCCAACTCCTCGATGGCCACGCAGGCGGTCAGCAGACCTTCGTCCTGCCCGCCGAACTCCTCGCCGGCGCGGAGGCCGAAGAAGCCTTCCTTGCGTAGCGCAGCGAGCTGCTCCACAGGAAAGGCCGCGTTCCGGTCGGCCTCGGCGGCGCGCGGCGCCAGGACATCCTGGGCGATCGTCCGGGCGCGCTCCTGCCACTGGAGTTGCGTATCGGTCAGGGGGAAGTAGGTCATGCGGCGCCTCCGGGTAAGTGGGCGGCATTGTGGGGCCGCAAGTGGAAAGTTGAAAGGCAACAGGCGAAAGTTGGGGCATGGCAGCGCTGGATCGCCGGGTGGGGTTGTGTTCGGTCTGTGCGAACGTGCGGCTGGTGCGGGGCGACCGGTCCACCTTCTACCTGTGCGAGCTGGCGTTCAGGGATGCGCGCTTCCGCAAGTACCCGGCGTTGCCGGTGCTGCGGTGCGAGGGGTTTAAGAGGGCCGGCCCGGCGGAGGCCCATAGTGAGGGCTGAGCGGGAGCTTGGCGGTTGGGGTTCACCTGCGTCGCCGCGGGTCTCCGGAGCGGGGACTGAGTGGCGCCCCGAGCCGCGTGCTCGTTCCACTCACACACTCGCTTATACCCTCGCTTACACTCGGGCCACTGTGGAGCCTCGAATGCCGCCCTCCATGAACGACGAGCTGCCATGACCCCGATTCGCACACAACGCTGGTCATTCTGTAAAGCCATGTGGTATGGTTCGCGTCCGGCTGAAAGCGGGGTAGCTACCGGCGGGGTACCCGA
>CAZKZR010000430.1:0-674 GCA_964557245.1 uncultured Anaerolineaceae bacterium
ACGGAGGATCCGGTTCTCAATGTGATGCACCAGCGGGCCGTCCTTCTCCGACTCGGCGGCAGCGGCGCGCCACTCCGGGTCTGACGCAAACGCCGCCCAGGCCTGGTCGCGCTGCGCCAGGCTCTCAAACCCCAGAATATAGATCAGTTCGTCGTTCCGGCCGCCTATCGCGTTCGTCCAGTAGCCGACGTTCGTGATGCCATGCTTTTCGAACAGCTTGACAGTGTGGTCTCGGAAGCGCTTTTGCAGGGCTCCCATTTTCCCCGGATGCGCGAAGTAGCTGCGAAGTTCGTAGATCATCGATTCCAATCTCCCTTTGTTTAAGGCTCGGCTCGTCAGTCCGGCCAGTTCCCCGCAGCTTCGGCCATCAGCGGAGCAACGTCTCGCGGCAGCAAGACACCTGCCGTGACCGCCCGATTCGCGGCCTCTTCAAACTTCGCGAGGAAGTTCGCCTTGTCGCCGTAAAGGCCGTGAATCTTCTCACCTGAGAAGGCATGACTCGAACCGCCAAGGTATGCATAGATGTCCGGCGTGAGGGGGATCGCGCTGTTTTGCGCGACCGGCACGTCCGCTTGAGGTAGCCGTATGCCGCCTTTCGCGATCCCGTGCTGGTCCCGGACCACTTCGGACGGATCGCCCGCGAACTCCACCTTCGGCTGCGAAGGAGGCGGAGT
>CAZKZR010000430.1:684-3358 GCA_964557245.1 uncultured Anaerolineaceae bacterium
GTCCGTCAGCCACCGCTGCATGTGGTGGAAGGCGGCGTCATACAGCGGGATCATCGGGATTCGGTTGATGCCTTCCGTCAGTGGCATCGTCCGCACCCCGTCCCGCTCGTGCTTCACCTGCCGGTCGCGCTGCCCCTGCGCGGATACATGGCAAGTCCCCGCCGATTCCCAGTACCGGAAGGTCTGCGTGTCTGGCTGCCGCACGCCGTAACACGCGATCGCTTCGAGTTCCGAGTTCACCACAAACACCGGTACGCCCAGGTCATCGCGCAGCAGATTCGCGCCCCGCAACCGGTCGCCGGGGCGAGCGGTCGTTGGCGCGTTGATGTTCACCACAGCGTCGCCCACTTCCAGTTCCGAACCTGACCCGAAGTAAATCGTCAGGATGAAACCATCGAACGCCTTCGTCAGCGGTTGGATCGCGTTGACGTAGGTGCCGATTCGGCCCGCCGACTGCGAACCGCCCTGGCCCACCACCCGCTTCACATCGAGACCGCCCATCGGGTCGGAGCCCGCTCGTGGACGGTTCGGTCCGACCGCGAGGGCCCCCTGCGTGAACACGTCATACGAATAGTCGTCGCTTGGGATTGAAAGTGTGCCGTAGCGATCGGGGTCCCACGCCGCCAGGCCCTGGGGGACCGGCGGCAGCCCCTCGATCCCCACCTTCTGCGTCGTTAGGCACGCCAGTCCGAATCCGCCCTCGAAGATCTCCAGGCTCTCGGCGCTGAACAGGTCATATCCCGCCGTAACGTTGTTCCAGGTCACCACCACAGTCCCGTTGAACTTCGCCGGGTCAGTGGGGCGATACACCAGCATCCTCGTACAGAAAGGCGCCTGCCCGGCGGGCTGCACCTGCCAGTGCCCATCTCGCGTCTTCTCGGCCCCCGGCGCGAACTGGTACCGCGTCGCCGTACCCTCCAGGAAGTACTCCGCCTCGGCGTAGCCGTAGGCCGCGAGGTCGAGCGACGAGGCGCCGAATGGCCAGCCGCGTTGCCCGCCGGTGATCGGCCCAGTGACGGTCGGGCCTGCTGCAACCTGAGTCATTTCAGTGCTCCACTAGGGATTGGTGCGCCATTAGACGCCAATTGGCCGCGGGTCGTCGAGCGGTCCGCATCGACATTCAACGTCCCGCCTCGCACAATCCGGCGATGCTTCGTATTGGACTCGTCGGCACGCAATTCATCGGCAATCTCTACTGCCACTCACTTCGCTCCGTGGATGACGCCGAGGTCGTCGCCGTCGCCTCCCCGAACACTGCCGCCCCGTTTGCGCAGCGCTGGAACATCCCGCGTCACTCGAGCGACTGGCGCGACCTCGTCGCCGACGACGGCATTGACGCCCTGGCCGTTGCCGTCCCGAACGATCTCCACGCCGAAATCGCAATCGCCGCGGCCAACGCCGGCAAGCATGTCCTCTGCGAAAAGCCACTCGCGATGAGCCTCGCGGAAGCCGACGCGATGGTCGCCGCCAGCCGAGAAAACGGCACCGTGCTCATGTACGCCGAGAACCTCGTCTTCGTTCCGATGTACCAGCGAGTGCGGGACCTCGCACGGAAGGGCCAGATCGGCACTCCCTTCCTTATTAAGCAGGCACAATGCCACGGCGGTCCCTACTCGCCCTGGTTCTGGGATATCGACCGCGCGGGTGGCGGCGTAGTGCTGGACATGGGCTGTCACAGCATCCACGCGATCTGCTGGACCATGGGAGCCTGGCCCGAAGCCGTTACCGCCACGATGGGCCGCTACGCGCACGCCGATAAAGGCCTCGGCGAAGACCACTCCACCGTCATCCTCCACTTTCCGGGAGGCGCCATCGGCATCGCGGAAAACTCGTGGGCAATGCCCGGCGGCAACGACTACCTGGAAGTCTTCGGCCCGAAGGGCCGGCTCGTCGCCAACCTTGAACGCGGCCCCGCCATCTCCATGTACACCGCTCCAGACGGCGAAACAGCGGCTGACTCCGCTTCGCGCTCCGGCTGGCAGTACCCAATGTACGAAGAAGCATGGCAATTCGGCTTCCCCCAGGAACTCCAGCACTTCGTCGACGTGATTGCTGGCCGTGCCGAGCTGAAATCGAGCGGCGAAGACGGTCGGCGCGTCCTCGAAATCATCTGCGCCGCGTACGAGTCCGCTCGCACCGGAGCCAGGGTCTCACTTCCATTCGCCAGCGATAAGCGCCGCCCGATCGACCACTGGCTCGCCTGAGCATCCCGCCGGCCAGTGGGCTTAACCGGTCCTTCGCGACCGAACTGGTGCAAGCAGGTACATTTACCTTGCATGGCATGGCTCCAATCCTTCTTTAACACTCCTGCCCGCCAGGCCCTGGGATGGGCCCTTCTTGGGATCTTTGGGCTCGCAATGGCTGCGGGCGGCGTTTACTTCCTCACCGACGACGGCAATGGCACGAAACGAGCCGACGCAGGCCAGGAAACGCCGGCCGCCACCTCTACCGCGACCCCTACACGGACTGCCACCCCCGCGGCGACGCAGACCGCTTCCCCAACCGCAACCCCGTCCCCGAGTCCATCCCCGACCTCAGCGCCTACCACGAGGCCCGCCACGAACGCCGGTACCGGGTCGAACAGTGGTAGTTCCGGCGGCACTGGCGGCTCAAGCGAACAGGCCCCCGAACCCACTCCGGTCCCCACACCGCCACCCGTGGTCGCGGGCGGCGC
>CAZKZR010000431.1:0-3349 GCA_964557245.1 uncultured Anaerolineaceae bacterium
GCGCCACGCTACTGCGTGACTTCCTCGCGCGGCTTGATCTTGCTGTAGCAGTTGCTGCAGTAGACGGGGCGCTCGCCGCGAGGGACGAACGGCACTTCGGTCATCTGCCCGCAGTCCGCACAGGATGCAGGGTGCATCTGGCGGGGGGTCTTGCCGCCGAAGCTGGCGAAGTTACCGTAGCGGACATAACCGTCGTTCTGTTCGAGGGTGCTCTGGCTGGTGCGTCGGGCCGAGCGGCATGACTGGCAGCGGGTGGGCTCGTTCATCAAGCCCTTGTTGGCGTAGAACTCCTGCTCGCCGGCGGTGAAAACGAAATTCGTTCCACAGTCGCGGCAGGCGATTTGTTTGTCGGCAAAAGCCAAGGGGTAGGTTCTCCTGTTTCCGCACCTTGCGGGTCTGTATCCATCGTAGCAGACCGGTCAAACGCGGCGGTCAGGCATAGAGCGGCGCGCAGAGCGCTCGCACGTCCTCTCGCCCATGTTCGCGGAGAGTGCGCAATTCGGCGCGCAGATACCGCTCGAACGTTACCGACGGCGGCAGGGCGAACGTTCCTCGGCCACGGACCGGTACCCGGAGCTTACGCTCGCCATCGGCGATGAACTCCAGGTCGCAGCCGGTGGCCCGCTCATAGCGGACCGTGACCCGGCCTTGTTCATCACGTTGAAGGTCCACGAACGGCCCCTTTGGCCCGTCGGAGATCGATGTTCGCCCCGTAGTGATGGCTTGGAGCACCGATGATTCGTTCAGACCGGTGCGGCAGTACAGCCAGGTCGTTGGGTCGCCGACGTGGTGGGGATGCCGAGGGGTCGCGGGCGGGGCGCTGTGCGCGTCGCTGCCGCCTACCGGGACGATCTTTCGACCGGACGCCAGCTGCTCGTCCCAGGCGTTGACTGACTCCCAGTTGTACCAGCGCCAGGGCGCCTGCCAGACCTCTCGCACGGCGAACCCGGGATCAGCGAATTTCCAGGGCGGTCCCACTTTCTTCGGGTGATTGATGGAGAAGGGGCGACCGCGGGATTCGACCCAGCGGAGGAGCGTGTGCACCTCGGCGTCGGTGGTGAAGCGGAAATCGACCCACTCCCGAAGGCCCCACACATTGGCGTGGCCTGAGTACGTCGTCACTTCCTCGCCCGGGATGAGAAGGAGCGGTGGGTTCTTCCAGCGGTCAATCACCGCCATGTGGGTGGTGGTGTTGTGGTCTGTTATGGCGAGGTAATCGAGCCCGCGTTTCTTGGCGAACGCGGCCATTTCCGCCACGGTGTTTTCTCCGTCGGAGTGGTCCGTGTGGGAGTGGAGGTCGCCGCGGTACCAGCCCGGTCTGGACGTGGTCAGGCGGACTTTTCCTCCAGCAGCCGGTGAGTCCACAGCTGGCGTAGAAGGAGTTCCCGTCTCTTGCGTGACCGTGAGCCAGTAGCGCACGCCGCCATCAGGAATTTCATAGCCACCGAGAACCACCGACCAGGTGCCAGCGGGTAGCGGGCCCGGCACGTAACCAGGCGTGGCGTTGTGGCGTGCGAGGTAGACGCTTCGCCGGTCGCTGCCGCTCCAGCCGCGAAACCCGCCGGTGAACGGCTCAGTCCCGCGGATATCGAAGATCCCGATGTCCACGGTGGCGGACTCTTCCGTCTGGCGAAGCGGCGCGTAGTGGTAGGCCACTTCGATCCGCGTGCAACGAGGGAGCACTTCGAACGGCACGTACCGGTACGGGTGGGCGCGTGCGGACTCGGGTTGGATCACGCCTTCAAAGTGGTATTGCCTGCGCACGGGCCGTAGTAGAACGACAGACCGTCCGGGCCGCAAGCGTCAGCCTGCTATGCCTGCAACTGTTCGCTGCCCCAATTCGGCCCATACCGCGCGAAGAACTCGTCCGCGGTCATCCCGAAGATGACGGTGTCCCAGAAGCGGCCATCTGTGAACTGGGCCTCGCGGAGGACACCTTCCTCAACCATCCCGAGCTTGCGATGCATCGAGAGTGAGCGCTTGTTGAACGCATAAACGTAAGCCTGGGCCTTGTGCATGCGCAGTTCGCCGAACATGTAGCGGCAAGCCAGGCGGATGGCCTCTTCAGCGAAGCCGTGCCCCCAATGAGCGCGGTCGAGGTTGATCCCGTATTCGAAGCTGAATCGTCGCGCGTCAGGGCGGACGCTAATCGCCCCCACGGTCTCGCCCTCCAGGGTGTCGATCATGAGGCGCATGCTGCCATCGACAGGCTTCTTGAGGGACTCTTCTCGCGCCCACTCTTTCGCAGCTTCGTCGCCCTTCGGGGGCCAGACCTGCCAGCCGAAGCGGTTCGCTTCGCTATCGAGATCCCAGCCCGCGGTGACCTGCCAATCGTCGGCGCGCAGACCACGGAGACGGACCTTCTGGCCCTCGAACATGTTGTAGCTCATGCCGGCCACTGTAACGCAGAGAGCGCGCGGGCAGTGTGACACCTCGGCTATCCGGTGTAACACTCCGCTCGTGCCAGGTGTTCGTTGGTGGTTCGTGCTGGTGGTTGGCGCTTGTATGGCTTTCGCGGGGGCTTCGCCCGGTAGTCACGCTGTCGCTTCGGAAGGACCCGCGCCGAAGGTCCGTGAGCAGGTCATAGAACTCATGGTGGCCGGACCGGACGGGCCGGTCTTCGGCCGAATCACCATGTACGCGGTTGAGGAGCCGGGGATCGACATGGATCGGCGGCTCAGCGAAGGGCGCACGGCGATGCTGGCTCGCTTTCCTGGGGCGATCGCACTGCAGCCCGGGGGCGTTACCGCCCAGTTTAGGCTCTTCGGAGTGCGCTGGCCGCAGCCTTCGGCGAACTGGCTCTACAACCCGGCAGGCTCGACCGGCGCGATGGATGCGAAATCGGCCCAGGAGAACATCGCTCTGGGCGCGGACGGTTGGACGAATGCGGGCGGGAGCGGCTTTCACTTCGACTTTGCGGGCGAAACCAGCACCGCGACCGGATGTAACGGCGACACCTCGGTGTACGCGAAGGACGGCAAGAATGTCGTCGGCTGGGGACACATCGTTGGAGGTTACCTGGGGTACTCGTGCTACTGGCGCGGGGCGAGCCTCGTGACGGCCACCCCTTACTTCCAGATGGAGGAGTTCGACATCGTGTTCGAACCGAACTTCGCCTACTCAGCGTCTTCCCTGAGGGCCCTCGCGCTCCACGAATTTGGGCACTCGCTTGGGCTGGACCACACTGAAGCCGGCCTCTGCCCCGGGCGTGCGATGTGCGCGGGCAACGACGCTCTCACCTTCACCTCACCGCGTACCGACGATATCAACGGTGTCATCGCGCTTTACGGTGTCTCGACTCCCACAATCCCTTCCGGTCCCCGCCCTTTCCGGGTCACCGGCCCCCAGG
>CAZKZR010000432.1:0-3339 GCA_964557245.1 uncultured Anaerolineaceae bacterium
AGGTCATCGGTATGTTCCGCGTCAGCGACGGCGTGCAGCGCGCCGAGGGCCTGCTCAACGCCGTCTGCGAAATTCAGCCGCGCCACGCCGAGTTCACCCACCCCGGCGTCCGCTCGTTCACGGAATTGAACTGGGGTCTGCGCCACTGGTCCCGTCCCGGTCACGCTGCCGGTCACGTCCGCAACGCCCTGCGCGATGCCCCCGCTGTCTGGCGTGCGACGCTCGCCAAAGCCCGCGGCGAACTCGAACGCGATGCCCCAGTCGCCCGGCTGCTGTTCACCATGGAACAGGTCCCGAACGCCCGCAGCCGCGTCACCCTCGGCACCGACCGCGATGCCCTCGGTATTCCGAAGCCGGTCCTCGACTGGCGCATCACCCCCGTCGATTCCCGCAGCGTCCGCCGCACCCAGGAGATCCTGGAGGAGGCGTTCGTCGCTGCCGGTCTCGGCCCAATCTCCCAGAAATGGGACGATACCTCTCCCAACCCGCGCCGGAACGGCTGCTGGCACAACATCGGCACCACCCGCATGAGCGCTTCCCCGGAAGACGGAGTGGTCGATAGCGATTGCCGGGTCCACGGCATGCGCAATCTCTTCGTCGCCGGGAGCTCCGTCCTTCCCACCGCCGGCGCCGCCTCCATCACGCTGACCCTCGTCGCGCTCGCCCTCAGGCTCGCGGATCACCTGAACCGCGACCTCGCTGAACGCGTCCTAACGGCGTACTAATCTCCCTCGGTTCGCAACACACTCGACACCCCCCGCCAATTCCCGCTTGCCCTCGCGCAACGCCCTCGGCGCCACGATGGAGAGTAGCCGCGAAGCTCCGCCTCGCGAGCCCATCCTCAGGAGGCCTTCAATGGCTGACAATCAATGGCGTTGCGACCGCTGCAACCAGGAATTCTCGAACCAGGATCAGTACAACCAGCACAACCGCGAACAGCACCAGGGCCAGGGCCAGTCCGGCCAGCGCTAGCCACATAGGGGGAGCCGTTTCCGCGGCTCCCTTCTCCCTTTCGTGCTCACGCTCCTATACTGGCCTTCGTCCGGGAGACCGGGCGTGGAGGTTCTCACGTGAAGAAAGTCCTGGGCATCTTCGCCCTGTTCGGTGCGCTCCTGGGCGCGATCATGTTCTGGCGCCGCCGCGCCGACGACGACGAGTTCCTCGACGAAGAACTCGAGTAACGCTCGCAACTGCTCATCTGACTTAGCTTTATCTCGCACCTTGCTCACCGGCGCGATACCATTGTGTCGTGCCAATCGAAATCACTTACCTCGGCCGGAACTGCTTCCGCCTGAAGGGCCGCGACGGCTCCGTCATCACCGACCCTTGCCCTCCCGATAGCGGCTTCACCCTCGGCAAGCAATCTGCCGAAATCGTCACCGTCAGCCGCCGCGATGACCCCGGTTACGCCTTCACCGCTGGCATCAGCGGAGACCCGGTCGTCCTTGATTCTCCCGGCGAATACGAAATCGGCGGCATTCTCGTCACCGGCATCGCCAACAAACGCCCCGATGGCTCCCGCAACGTCATGTTCATCAGCGAGATCGATGGCATCCGCGTGGGCCACCTCGGCCTCGCCAGCGCGGCCTCGCTCGAAGACTTTAAGGGCGTCGATGTGCTGCTCCTCCCGGTCGGTGGTTCCAACGCACTCGCCCCCAACCTTGCCGCTGACCTGATGACCAAGGTCGATCCCCGCCTCGTCATCCCGATGAACTACAAGACCGGCGGCGAAACCCTCCCCCTCGAACCCCTCGAAGCGTTCCTCAAAGAGACCGGCTCCCGCCCTGAGCCTCTCGCGAAGGTGAGCATCAGCCGCTCCAGCCTCCCCCAGGACCTGACCGTCATGGTCCTCGAACCCAAATCCTGACCGCTCCCCAATCGACCGGTCGGCGGAATCCGTTAAACGTCCGCTCACTAACCGTTCATCTCCCGTTGAACGCTGATTAACCCCGGCTCCGTAGCCTCGCGCCCGGCGGGGCTTCTCCCCGACCTCCGCATCGAGGCCGTCCTTTCATGCCGTTCCGCGACTTCAGCGATCACGAACCGCTGCAGCTTCTTTCCGAAGACAACATGTGCCATGTCTCGCCCAAGACCTGCCTCTGGGGCTGCGGCAACCAGTGCGCCCACCCCGCCCCGAATGACTCGGGCAACGAGGCCTTCGAAGCCGTCGCCCGCCGCTTCATTTCACGCCGCAGTGTCCTCGGCGCAGGCGCCATCGCCGCGGGCATGCTCGTCGTCGGCCGCTCCGGCTGGCTCCGCCCGGAACTCACTCGCGCCGCCGGCGCCGCAGCCGGCACGACGGGCCTGGCTTTCACCCCAATCCAGCTCTCCAGCGAAGACAAGGTCATCGTCGCGCCGGGCTACACAACGGAAATCCTCATCCGCTGGGGCGACCCCCTATTTCTGGATCCCGATACCGGCTTCGATTTCGCGAACAAGACCGCCGCGCAACAGGCGCGCCAGTTCGGCTATAACAACGACTTCCTCGGCTTCATCCCGCTCGATGACAAGCGAGCCCTGCTGGTCGCCAATCACGAGTACACCACCCCGGAACTCATGTTCAGCGGCTATGACGCCGACGCGCCGACGAAGGATCAGGTGGATTACGAACTCGCCGCGCATGGCCTCTCCGTGGTCCATCTCGAGCGCCACTTCAAGCGCGGTTGGCGCTACACCCTCGGCGCTTGGCACAACCGCCGCATCACCGGCACCACCCGCATGATGCTCACCGGCCCCGCCGCCGGCCATAGCTGGATGAAGACCGCGGAAGATCCCACTGGCTCCTGGGTAAGCGGCACGCTCAACAACTGCTCCGCCGGCATCACCCCGTGGGGCACCGTCCTCACCTGCGAAGAAAACTTCAACCAGTACTTCGCCAACAATGACTTCCTCTCTGACAAGGAGAAGCAGACCGCGCATAAGCGGTACGGCCTCACCGGCAAGGCGAGCTCCCGAAAGTGGGAACGCTTCTACAATCGCTTCGATCTCAGCGTCGAACCGAACGAAGCCTTCCGCTTCGGCTGGGTCGTCGAATTCGATCCTCACGACCCTGGCTCCCTTCCTCGCAAACACACCGCTCTGGGCCGCGTGAAGCACGAAGCAACCTCAACCGTCATTGCTTCCAGTGGCAATGCGGTCGTCTACATGGGCGACGACGAGCGCTTCGACTACATGTACAAGTTCGTCAGCGCTGGCACGTACAACCCGGATGATCGCGCCGCGAACATGTCCCTCCTCGAAAGCGGCACCCTGTACGTCGCGAAGTTCGCCGATGACGGGACTGGCACCTGGCTGCCGCTTATCGCCGGCCAGGGACGGCTCACCGCCGTCAATGGCTTC
>CAZKZR010000433.1:0-3337 GCA_964557245.1 uncultured Anaerolineaceae bacterium
GCATTTTGTGAACCTGCGGATCCCCGGCCCAACGCCGTGTCCGGAAGATGTCCTTGCCGCTGGCGCGGCCCAGATGATGAACCACCGCGGACCGGAGTTCGCCCAGATCCTGCGGCGCGTCACCGACGGCCTGAACTGGGTCTTTGGCAGTTCCAGCGATGTCCTGTCGTTTACCACGTCCGGCACGGGCGGCCTCGAAGCAGCCGTCGTGAACACCTTGAGCCCCGGGGACAAGGTGCTTTCCGTCTCGATCGGTTCCTTTGGCGACCGGCTGAAGAGCATCGCGAAGACCTACGGCGCCGAAGTCGTCAGTTACGCGACCGAGTGGGGCGAATCGGCCGACCCGGTTGTGATTGGCCAGATGCTCGACGACGACAAGTCGATCAAGGCCGTGCTCGTCACGCACAACGAGACTTCCACGGGCGTCACCAATCCCCTCGAAGCGATCGCGAAGGAAGTTCGGCAGCGGGACCGCCTGATCATCGTTGATGCGGTCAGCAGCATGAGTTCGATCCCGTGCCCCGTTGAGCGATGGGGACTGGATGTTGTCGTAAGTGGCTCGCAGAAGGGATGGATGGTCCCCCCAGGGCTCGCGTTCGTCTATATGAGCGAACGCGCGTGGGCGGCGAACGCCGATGCGAAAATGCCCCGCTTCTACTTCGATGCTGTGAAAACGCGTGACTCGCTGGCCAAGCTGCAGAACCCCTGGACGCCGGCGATGTCCATCTATTACTCGATGGACAAGGCGTTCGAATTGCTGCGCGCGGAAGGCCTCGAGGGCATCTTCACGCGTCACGAAGACGTGGCCGAATACACGCGAGAGCGAGTCAAGGGCCTCGGCCTGAAGCTTGTACCGGTGAACGAGCAGTTCGCATCGAACACCGTGACCGCCGTGTGGTGGCCGGAAGGCGTTGACGGCAAGGCCATCAGCAAGCGCGCGCGCGAAGAATTCGGCGTCGTCCTCGGCGGCGGGCAGGGCAAGCTCGAAGGCAAGATCTTCCGCGTTGGGCACCTCGGCTGGTTCCAGAAATCGGACATCGCCGAAGCGCTCGATGTAGTGGAGAAGCTCCTCAACCACTAGTCACTCCTCCCGGTTCGATTACTCTCACGAGGCCATGCAGATTGCATGGCCTCGTTCGTTCATGCATACTGCATAGCACGTGAACGCAAGCGAGTTCAGCACGATCCGGACAGCCCTCGACCTTTCCCAGGCCGGCATGGCGGCCGCCCTTGGCGTGGACCAGGGCACGATCAGCCGCTGGGAATCGGGCAAGACGCGGATACCCGCCGCGATCGAACTCGCGTTGAAGACTCTGAGGGAGACAACCACCATGGCCGAAGAACGCCGCCCCCGAATCCTGATCGCTGACCCTGTAGCGCCTGAAGGCATCGAACTGCTGCGGTCTGTCGGCGATGTCGAAGTAAAAACCGGCCAGTCCGCCGACTCCCTCATCGCAACCATCGAGAACTACGACGCCCTGGTCGTGCGCAGCGAAACCAAGGTCACGCGACCGATCATCGAAGCCGGTGTGCGCCTCCAGGTCATCGGCCGTGCCGGGGTAGGCGTCGACAACATTGACCTCGACGCCTCCACCGAACGTGGGGTAATCGTGGTGAACGCGCCTCAGGGCAACACGATTGCCGCCGCCGAGCACACGATCGCCCTGCTGATGGCATTGGCGCGACACATCCCCCAGGCAGACGCATCGATGCGGGCGGGGAAGTGGGACCGCAAGAGCTACGTCGGCACAGAAGTACGCGGGAAAACGCTCGGGGTGGTGGGTCTTGGCCCAATCGGTTCAGAGGTGGCGCGGCGCGGTTTGGGCCTCGATATGCGGGTGCTCGCCCACGACCCCTACGTCTCCGAGGAGCGCGTCCGGGCACTCGGCGCCGAACCCGCAGACTTCGAAGGGCTCATTGCGACCGCGGACTTCATCACCGTCCACGTGCCGATGACCGCCACCACCAAGGGCATGATCGGCGCCGACCAGTTCGCAAGGATGAAAGACGGCGTGCGCATCCTGAATGTGGCTCGCGGAGGGATCATCGATGAGGCAGCCCTCGCCGCCGCGGTGCAATCCGGGAAGGTCTCGGGCGCCGCAATCGACGTCTACACCGCTGAGCCAATCGCCGAGGACAACCCTCTCCTCGGCGACCCCCGCATCATCACGACCCCGCACCTCGGGGCAAGTACGGCCGAAGCCCAGGAGCGCGTCGCCGTCGACGTTGCGGAACAAATCGTCGATGTGCTTTCGGGACGGCCTGCGCGCTACGCGGTGAATGCGCCGATGTTGGCCCCGGAGACGTTGAAGGTGGTCGGGCCGTACATGGCTGTGGGTGAACTCGTGGGCACAGTGGCGACACAGCTCGTGACAGGGAAACTCAAATCCATCGAGCTCGAGTATTCCGGCGAAATCGCCGAATACGATGTCACGCCGTTGAAGGCCTCCGTGATCCGGGGCCTGCTGAAGCCGATCAGCGAGGAGACCGTCAACATCGTGAACGCGAACATCATCGCGCAGTCACGCGGGTGGGATATCGCGGAGCGCCAGCGGACCTCTCATGAGGTGTTCAACAACCTCATTCACTTGAAGGTGAACACCAGCGACGAGGAAGTCACCGTGGGCGGTACCGTGGAGCACGGGCAGGCCCACATTGTCCTGCTGAACGGCCTCGACATTGACCTGATGGCGGAACGAGGCACGACCCTGCTCGCCTGCGACAATGAAGACCGGCCCGGCATGATCGGCCGTGTTGGCACCCTGCTCGGCGGCTTCGATATCAACATCCAGTCGATGCAGGTGGGGCGCCGCGGGCGGCGGGGGCGGGCGCTGATGCTGATTGCTGTGGACGAAGCGCCGACCGCCGAACAGATCGACGCGATCGAAGCGATAGACGGCATCTACAACGTCCGGCTCGTCCGCTTCTAGGCTTTCGAAGGGTGGCCGAACCGTCAGGCCGAAAGCAGCCAGGTGCGGGCCTCGTCACGGTCCAGGAAGACGCTCGCTGATTCGCCTTCGCGGACGGCGGCGAGCTGGAGCGCCTGCCGCGCTAAACCGAACAGCGCCGGCCTGGGCGCGAACACCGCGACCTTCAGCCCATTCGCTTCGCAGTAGCGCGCCGCTTCCGCCAGGTCGTAGGCATCTGCTTTCATCTCGGTGATGCCTGAGTAATCGAACAGGATGCGGCCGACCGTGCTGACCATTTCGGTGTCCGGCGAACCGAGCCGCACGGGAGAGTCGACGACGCCGTCGAGTTTGATCTCGACGTAACGCTCGTGCTGGAGCACCTGGTAAGGCAACGTTATCCCCCGCTTGGGCCGGTCCGCCAATCCGCC
>CAZKZR010000434.1:0-3331 GCA_964557245.1 uncultured Anaerolineaceae bacterium
GCCTCCATCGTCGTGATGGGCGTGTGGTGGGCTCCGTTCACTGACCGCATTAGCGCGGCAGTCACGCTTCTCCCGGGGGTGACCGGCTAATGCGCGACTACACGATTTTCA
The DNA here is from genome assembly GCA_964557245.1 of uncultured Anaerolineaceae bacterium. Classification (GTDB taxonomy): domain Bacteria; phylum Chloroflexota; class Dehalococcoidia; order Tepidiformales; family Tepidiformaceae; genus Amarobacter. The sequence goes on from CAZKZR010000434.1 coordinate 112, forward strand.
TCCCGGAGTACATCGCCGCCGGCGCCGCCATCGGCATCATCGGCATAGAACTGTTCTGGCCGAACTTCCGCAAGGACGCGCTGGCCTACCTGACGGCGCTCGCGGCTGTGGGCTGGTTCGTGGCAGGGCTGTTTTTCATCGGCAAGGACCCGAACAGCTTCCAGGGCCTGATTTCGAGCGACGACTTCACGACGTACTTCCGGCTGCTCGCCGCGGGCATCGTGTTCGTCGTTTCGATCATCTCGGCGAACTACATGAGTACGAAGACGAAGACGGCAGCCGAGTATTACGGACTGCTGCTCATCGGCGGCTGCGGCATGGTTTACATGGCGGCCGCGACGGAACTGATCACGGCGTACATCTCGCTCGAGCTCTTGAGCTTCTCGCTCTACATCCTGGTGGGCTACCTGAAGCGGGACAACCTGAGCAGCGAAGCGAGCCTGAAGTACATCCTGCTCGGGGCGTTCTCGAGCGCGATGTTCCTCTACGGCATGAGCCTGGTTTACGGCGTGACCGGTACGACGACGTATTCGGGCATCGCGGAGGCGCTTTCGGGACGCGATTCCGGGACGGACCCTGCGGTGGTGGTCGGCTTCATGCTGATCCTCGCGGGTGTGGGATTCAAGGTCTCGGCGGCGCCGTTCCACATGTGGGCGCCGGACGCCTACGAGGGCGCGCCGATGCCGATCACCGCATTCCTCTCGACACTCTCCAAGGCAGCGGGCTTCGCGCTGATCCTTCGCCTGTTCAGCACGGCAATCGTGGTGGATGCGGCGGAGTGGCGGTGGGCGGTTATTACGCTCGCGGCTCTGACGATGACGATCGGGAACCTGATCGCGATCCAGCAGAAGAACCTGAAGCGGCTGGTGGCGTACAGCTCGATCGGCCAGGTCGGCTACATGCTGATCTCGATCGCGGCCATCGGTTATGGGGACCCGCAGGGCGGCATCAACGCCACATCTGGTCTGCTCATCCACATCATCGGCTACGTGGCGAGCACGTTGCTGCTCTTCACGGCTTTAACGGCGGCGTACAACAAGACTGGGCGCGACGATATCGACGGGCTCAAGGGTTTGGCGGAGACGCAGCCGTTCCTTGCGCTGCTGATTACGTGCGCGCTGTTCTCGTTCGCGGGATTGCCATTCTTCGCCGGGTTCGCGACCAAGCTGTTCATGTTCCAGGGCGCGACCAGCAGCGACACGCTCTGGGTTATCGCGCTGGCGGTGCTCAACAGCTTCATCAGCCTGTACTACTACCTGATGGTCGTGCGGCAGATGTACCTGTACGACCCGGTGGGCGATACGCGGCGCTGGAAGGTGAACCCGGTGCTGGGCGGCCTGGGAATCGTGTTGGTGCTGGGCGTGCTATTCATCGGGATGTACCCGGGCCCGGCGTTCACGGTGAGCGAAGAGGCGGCGAAGCCGCTGTTCGAATCGGCGGCGGCCAGCGGAGCGGTGCGGGCTCCCTGAGGCTCTAGTCCCAGCGGCTTACGAGTCCTGCGCCCCCCACTGGTTGACTGACTCGACATTGTTTCGCATGTCTTCGGCTGAACGGGATTCCCAGATGCGAGTTATTCGTCGCGCCTGTTCGCCGATGGACCAAGGCCGCCCTGCCTGAAAAATGATGCCAGCATGGCCCGTACCGGCCTCAAGGTATGGGAAGTGCAGCCGCACGAAATCGCGGCTGTTGGCGGTGTAGAGAACGAGGCCTTGCTCCGCGGCGAAGGCGAGTTGCTCTTCGTCAGACTTTCCATTCATGCCCCGGCTTGCGCATCTTTCAACATGCATCCCGACGCGCCTGAGCGCCGCTTCCAAATCACGATCCTGGCTGTCTTCCTCGAGGTAGAGGTTAAAGCGGCTCAACCACGGTTGCCGAACAACGTGTCGTGGGCTTCCTGGTCCTGCCGGAACCAGTCATCTATTTGCGCCCGATTGGCGTGCGCGTAGCGGAGGGCAGCGAAGATCCCGTCGAGGGGCAGTTCCGGCAACTGCTCGTGAATCTCCTGTGGCGACATCCCGCGTTCGTACCGAGCGACGATGGCGAGGACAGTAGTGCCAGTGCCAGCGATGCACGGTTTGCCGCCGTGCATTTCGGGGCGGCTGGTGATGAGCGTGCCGATATCGACCGTGGTGGGCATGCATTGAGTCTAGCACGGTGGCAAACCGCACCTTCTAGCCACGGCGCATGTGGAGGAGTTCGCGGACGGCGAGGTCTTTGACTTCGTAGACGTGCGTCGCGATGCCTTCGACGATGCCGGGATCGTGGCTGGCGCAGACGATGGTGCCCTCGTAGCCCTGGAGCGCCTCGATGAGTTTGCGCCGGGTAGTGCGGTCCAGGTGGTTGGTCGGTTCATCCAGGAGCAGCACGTTGGTGGGCTGAATCAGGAACTTCGCGAGGGCTACGCGGCTGCGTTCGCCACCGGAGAGAACCCGGACGGGTTTGAAGACGTCATCGCCTTTGAACAGGAACTGCCCGAGGACGGTACGCAGCTTCACATCGGGGGCGCCGCCGGCGACTGACCGGACTTCTTCAATGACGGTGCGCTCGTAGTCGAGGGCTTCGTCTTGGTGCTGATCGTAGTAGCCGGCGCGGGCGCGTTCGGCCCATTCGACGACGCCCTCGGTAGGCGCAACGAGGCCCGCGGCGATGCGAAGGAGCGTGCTTTTCCCGCTGCCGTTCGGGCCGATAAAGACCACCTTCTGAGCGCGTTCCACGTGCAGGTTCACGTCGACGAGGACGAGGTGGTCGCCGTAGGCGTGACCGACGTGTTTCATCATGAGCACGTCGAGTTCGGTGCGGCCGTGGGAGGTGAGGACGAAGTTCACTTCGTCTTCCTTGCGCGTGCGGTCGATGCGGTCGATTTTCGCGATCATCTTTTCGCGGGATTGGACCTGGGTGGTCTTTGTGGCCTTGGCGCGGAAGCGTTCGATGAAGCGCTCCTGCTTGCCGATTTCCCGTTCCTGTCGCGCGGCGGCCTGGTCCTGGGCCTGGAGCTTGGCGGCTTTCTGCTTCTGGTATTCGGTGTAATTGCCGGCGTAGCTATCGACCTTGCCATCGCGCAGGTCCAGGACGCGGGTTACCACCTTATCGAGGAACGGACCGTCATGGGTGACGATGAGGACAGCTGCATCCCAGTCCTGCAGCTCTTCAGCAAGCCAGTCTCGAGTCTTGGCGTCGAGGTGGTTGGTGGGTTCGTCTAATAGGGCGTTTTCGGGCCTTC
>CAZKZR010000435.1:0-3328 GCA_964557245.1 uncultured Anaerolineaceae bacterium
ATGGCCGCGGCGACTCCCGTCTTACCTTCGCCTGGTTGCGCCGAACCAACGTAAATGATCGCCATTCCAGCCATCCTCGGCGCCACCGCGCCTGCGCAATTGTGACGAAACGCACGGGTTCGGACAACGCGCTGCCCACAGCACGCCGTCCGCTACGATTCGCTCATGGCTACCACGCGCAAAGTCACCGTCGAACGCAACCGCCTCCGTTTCGCAGCGGCCCACATGGCCACCTTCGCCGGCTCGTGCGAGCCCCTCCATGGCCACAACTACGATGTCTTCGTCGAACTCGAAGGCGAACTCACGCACGACGGCTGGGTCTGGGATTTCGGCGCGGTCAAGCGTGCCGCGCGTGAAATTTGCGAGTCCCTCGACCATCACTTCCTGCTCCAGCGCAAAAGCAAGCATCTCCACATGGCCGAAATCGGCGAAGAATGGGAAGTAGCCTTCCGCGACCACCGTTATGTGTTCCCCAAGAGTGATGTCTTCCCCTTGCCCATCGAAAACACCACAGCCGAGTGCATCAGCGAATGGTTCGCCGGCAAACTCCTGGAGTCCCTTCGAACCCAGGGCGCCACGCACCTCACCCGCCTCACGGTTGGGATTGAGGAAATGCCGGGTCAGGCGGGCTGGTATACTCTGGAGATGTGAAACCGCTCCATCCCGGGGGCGGTTTCGCCGGTAGTGGAGGTACTCATGCAACTCGACTGGGATAAGGCGATCAATGAGATCCTGTCGGAGAAAATGACGTGCCAGGCCTGCGGCGCCATGGGCGACCAGATGATCGTGGGCTACACACGCGAAGCCTCCGCCGCGGAGTTCGCCACTCGCTGCAAAGACTGCACGGACAAGACCGATTGCGATGCCCGCAAGCTCGTCGTCGTATGCGAACCGTGCGCCCGCGTCCACCGCGTCAATGGCGAGCTTATGGACGAGGCCGGCATGATGGGCGTCATCCTCGACGAATGCCGTCGCAACCTCGAAGATTCCGTCGATTACCTCGCCAGCTACTGGAAAGAGGAAATCGAAGTCGATTACGACGACATGGCCAAGGGCCTGGATGAAGTCGACCCCGAGCTGTTCAAGGAAGAAGACTCCTGGCGCCTGCGCCTGGAGGAGGAGTATTTGCAGCTCCATCGCTGGTTCCGCGAACACCAGGTCCCCATTCCTGATCCGGGCTGGCGCTCGAACTACGTCGAGGAAGTCGTCACCCTGGGCTACACCACACTCCTGGGCGACTAGGCTTCAGGAAACGCGTCGGCGAGGTTTCTCGAAAAGACGCGGATGGTATACTGCCCTCAACGCGGAAGTAGCTCAGTGGCAGAGCGCCTCCTTGCCAAGGAGGAGGTCGCGAGTTCGACCCTCGTCTTCCGCTCCAAACACCTCAAAAGCCCGCCTTCTGGCGGGCTTTTCGTTTTCCCGGCACGATCGTCCGGTGAACCAACCGGAACTCGCTGCCATGCGCCTCTCCGCCCAGCGCATCTCCGACGAACGTTCCAACTCCGTCGCCGAAACCGTCCGCTGGATGGGCGCCCTCCAGGCCCAGGACTACCCTGCCTCGCTTTGGGCCATCGGCCTCCGGACTGCCGGCGCAGGGCGCGCTGACATCGAAGCCGCGATTCAACGTCGCGAAATCGTCCGTACCTGGCCCATGCGAGGCACACTCCACTTCATCTCCCCGGAACTGGTCCGGCCCGTCCTCCGCCTCTGCGGGCCTCGTATCAAGCAGCGAACCGCGGGCCGGTCACGCCAGTTGGAGATCGATGACGAAGTTCTCCGCCAGGCGGCGGACATTGCCGAGCGCTAAATTCTCGAGTTCGGCCCCCGCACCCGCCCCGAGATGTACGCCGCTTTTGCGCGAGCAGGTATCGTCCCGGACGGACAGCGCGGAATCCACATCCTCGGCCACCTCTCCCGTGATCGCGTGCTCTGCTTCGGTCCCCACCGCGCGAAACAACCGACCTTCGTCCTCCTCGATGAGTGGCTCCCCGCCGGGCACGATGTCCCCGACGACGAGGTCTTGCGCGAACTCGCGCTCCGCTACTTCCGGAGCCACGGCCCCGCCACCCCGAACGACTTCGCATGGTGGTCCAACCTGACGCTCACGGCCGCTCGCGAAGGGCTCGAATCCTGCTCCAGCGAATTGGAGAAGACCGACTACGAGGGCAAAACCTACTGGTTCGACTCATCCGCTGTGAACGCCCGCGGAGCCTCGGTCCGCCTGCTTCCCGCATTCGACGAATACGTCCTTGGATACACCGACCGCGCGCTTGCCGGCCCCGCCGAACACCTCCAGCGCGTCATTCCCGGCGGCAACGGAATGTTCCTCGCGGCGATCGTCGATCCCTCCGGCGCACTGCTCGGGCTTTGGCGGCAGCGCGCCGGCGCCGGGCTCACCGTCACGCCGGAACTCTTCCTGGGCGGCTTACTCGATGCCTCGCAGCTCGAAGCCGCATCGAGCGAATATGCGGCGTTCCACGGTCTGCCGCTTAACGCTTCCTGACTGTCACCCGCGCGGATTTGGTGAAGTTTTCGCGGGGTCTATTGACTTCGGATCGTTGGCACTATACTTTTTCATCAGGTACTTAACCAAGGAGTTAAATACGACCCAGGCAAGCGCCGCTACGGACCCGCTCAGCCTCACCTTCGCCGCCCTGGCCGACCCTACCCGGCGCGCCATCCTGGCGAAGCTGACCGAAGGCGAAACGACGGTTACCGAACTCGCGGAACCGTTCGCAATGAGCCTCCCCGCCGTTTCGAAGCACCTCAAAGTGCTCGAACGCGCCGGGCTCATTCGTCGCGGCCGGGATGCCCAGTGGCGCCCCTGCCGCCTCGATGCCGGTCCGCTGCGCCAGGTTTCCGACTGGACCAGCCGCTACCGGCGCTTCTGGGAAGAAAGTTTCGAACGCCTGGATGAGTACCTGATCGAGCTGCAACGCAAGGAGGCAAACCGCGATGACCACGAAAACTGAGCCGTACCAAACGCCCCTAAACAGTGCGACCGAACTGAAGCGCGAGTCCGGCCCGTTTTGCACCCCACCGCTCGCGCCCCTTGCCGCCGGGATTATCGCGCACGCCCGCTGGAGCCGGCGCGAAGCCACCCGCGGCCCCTTCGCCGACTGGGACGCCCGTAACGCGTCCTGACCAATCCTGCTTCACATCCGAAGCACATCCTCGGTTGGGTCGCGTACGGGCCCGGCCACCATGTACACCGCCTTGTACCAGGAGAACATTCGCCATGACCGCCAAAACAACCAACGAGACCACGTTCGACGTCCAGCCCGGCCAACTTAGCGTTGGCTGCACCCGGGAATTTGAAGCCCCGGTC
>CAZKZR010000436.1:0-3326 GCA_964557245.1 uncultured Anaerolineaceae bacterium
ACGAGCTGTGGGCAATCGGGCGCGAGCAATTCAACACCGTTACAAGCGCCTCCGATCCGGTGGACGCCGCATCGTTCGCGGAGGAAGTCTGCGACCGTCTCGGCCGCTGCGATGCCCTTGTTATCGCTCCCGGCAGTGTCGCGCTGGTCGATTTCGACGAGCTTTCCCGGGACGAGTGGGAGCCCATGCTTGAGACGAATCTCACCGCTCCGCTGGTTCTTGCGCAGGCGTTCAGCCGCGTTCTCGAGCGCGGCGGCGGCGGGACAGTGGTCTTCGTTGATGACACCACCAGCCACGAAGACCTCGCGGGCTCAGTGCTTTCAGAGGCTATTCGCACGCTGGGAGCGCACCTCGGCATCGCGTGGAGGGATCGCTCGCTGCGGGCGCTCTCAGTCAGCCGCGAAGGCGCACCTGAGCGAGTCGTCGACGCGCTGAGCTAGCGCGGGTCACGCGCTCCAGGACGGCGCCTCTCCCTTATTTGTCAGGCATGCGAGACGGGTGACCGCGCTCCGTTGTGACTTGTCATGCGCGGCGCTTCCTCCCGCCGCGCGGCTCGGCATCCGCGGCGCGCACTATCCAGGGCGCTGCCGAAGGTCGCAACTTCATCAGTACCCGAGCCGTTCATCAGTCCCACGGAAAGCAGTCTTCGGCCATCGAGCGGCCGTCTCACAGCCCTGAGACGTTCTCGAGAAGAGCTATCTGGTTCGATTTTCACTTTATCAAACTTGTTCTTAATTTTCTTAAGAATGGTATTGACTTTGGCTCGCAGAGAGTCGAATATATCTACGGCAGACATGCAAACGCCCCAAACGGGGGCCGGAGGAGAACAGTCATGGACCTCAACACCCATTTCCTTGAGAACTACAGCCAGCACTTCGTCGCCAGCCGGCGCGAAGCAGCATCCACCGTCCACTTCGGGAACGGTTCGCCCGTCACCGGTATGATCGCGACAGTCGCCGCCGGCGTTCGCCGCGCAGCGGCCACGATCGAACGCTGGGCTCGAGGCGGAAACACGGAAGTCGCCGATTTCCGGCTGCCGCGCGTGAACTCGGCTCGATAAGGGACCCGGAGGGAACTCGATGGCTCGCTTTGTCGGCGCCTGCCCCAGCTGCGATAGCGCAATGGTCGTCCGTCGGCTGGAATGCCCGAACTGCGGCGTCGCCGTCGAAGGACGTTTCGATGGGGGGCCACTCGCCCGCCTGAGCCGCGACCAACTTGCCTTCGTCGAGACCTTTATGAGGGCTCGCGGGAAAATCAAGGACGTCGAAGAAGAGCTCGGTATCTCCTACCCAACGGTCGTCGGGCGCCTGAACGATGTGCTCGTAGCGATGGGCTTCGAAGCTGGAGAAGACCCCCGGGATGCGGAGCGGCGCCAGCGGATCCTCGATGAACTTTCGGCCGGCCGGCTCAGCGCCGCCGAAGCGGCCGAACAGCTGCGGGCTTTGGCGAATCGCGATGGCTGATAGAGACGACGAGATCAAGGCAGCCCTGGAAGAGGCTCGCAAGGCACGTGAAGAAGCAGATCGCGTCCGGCGCGAGGCGCGCTCCGAAGCAGAACGGCTGAAGGAAGACGCGCGGCGAGCGAGGGACGAAGCGCGGCGCATCCGCGATGAGGCGCGCAACGAGCGCAAGTCGCCCCCCGGTGGTTTCGGACCTTCCTTCCCGTTCGGGCCCGGCGGGCCGCCGGGCCACGACATCAGCCACGGACATGGCCGCAACGCCGGACGTCACCGCGCCGAGCAGGATGATTCCGCGTCGAGCATTCGCACCGAACAGTCGCTGTTGCTGGATGGCATCCGCCGCGTGCAGATTGACCAGACCGCCGGCAAACTGACCGTCCGTCCCTGCCACGAAGGTGAGACGCCCGGCATCGTCTCTTCCGGCAACAAGGCCGCTCCCGAAATCTCGGTGAACCGCGACGGCGATCGCCTTGAAATCGATGTGAAGCTGTCCAAGGGCTGGCTCTTCCGCCGGCGGCAGGGCGCCACCACGCTCATCCGCCTCGCCAACGAGCCACTGGAACACCTCAAGATCGACAACGGGTACGGCGATACCGAAGTCCAGGGCATGACCGCCTCAGAAATCCGGGTGAATATCGGCGCCGGCGCCTTCCAGAGCATCCTCACCCGCGGGTCGATCGATGTGAACGTCGGTGCTGGAAAGCTGGCCGTGCTTTCGCACAGCGGGATGGCTCGCTGCGACAGCGGGACCGGCGACGTACTCCTCGACCTGGCCGAACTCGCCGATGGCGAGTACAAGGTCGATGTCGGGCTCGGGCGTGCCGAAGTGCGCCTGCCCAGCGGCGCGCAGGTGTTCATCAAGGCATCGAGCGGCATCGGCAAGTCGCGCATCGAATACCCCAGTGCGCCTGATTCCGTGCCTACCCGGCTGCGAGTGAATTCGGGCATCGGCGAATGCGTGGTCAAGGCGCGAGAGCCGGGCGCGGCCAGCGACGCCGGGTCTCCGGCCGTGTCCGTCGCGCCGGTGGGATCGCCCCGTCCACAGCGTGCCAGCCGGGCCTCCCGGGTGGCGGGCCGCCGTGAGGCGGAAGAAATGCGCGTCCTGCAGATGCTCGAACAGGGCAAAATCACCCCGCAGGATGCAGCCGACCTCATCGCCGCCCTTCAGGGATCGAGTACACCCCAGTACGACGATGACCAGGAGCCCCCGGTCTTCAGCTAGCGGGCGCGCCTCCCAAGGTAGCCCAGCTTCCCGGCGGCCTCGTGCAGTTCCTCGCGAAACTTCGGGTGTGCCAGCTCGATCAGCATTGACGCCCGTTCCCTGATCGTCCGTCCGTGAAGATTCCTCGCGCCGAACTCCGTCACCACCCAGTGCACGTCGCCTCGGGTAGTCACGACGCCAGACCCTTCCAGGAGCTCCGGACAGATGCGCGATACCTCGCTGTCACGGGCCGTCGAGGGCAGAGCGATGATCGGGACGCCCCCTCGCGATCGGGCAGCGCCGCGGATGAAGTCCACCTGCCCGCCGATTCCGCTGTAGAACCGCGGGCCGATCGAATCCGCGACCACCTGGCCGGTGAGGTCGACGCTGAGCGCCGAATTGATCGCGACCATGCGGTCTTGCGCCGAGATCACATCCACGTTGTTCGTGTAGTCCACCGTGTGCAATTCGATCCCTGGGTTGCTGTCGATGTACGCGTACAGCTCATCGTTGCCAGTCACGAACGCGCTCACGGTCTTGCCGCGGTCCAGCGTCTTTCGCGCGCCGTTGACCACCCCATCGACGAGCAGCGGCAAGAGCGCCTCGGTGAACATCTCGGTATGCACGCCAAGGTCGGTGTGGCCGCTGAGCGCGCCGAGCACTGC
>CAZKZR010000437.1:0-3316 GCA_964557245.1 uncultured Anaerolineaceae bacterium
CCTCGCCGCCTTCCTCCCGGATCATCTCGGCGGTGCGTTCAGCAAGCTCGAGCTTGCGGTCGACTACGAGGACCTTCGCTCCTGCGCGGGCGAGCAAGATGGCGGCCGCGCGCCCATTGCCGATGCCGTCGCCTGCGGCGCCGCCGCCCGAGACCACCGCCACTTTGCCAGTGAGTCCAAGTTCGGCTTCTAGACCGGGGTTGTTCGCCATGCGCCCTCCCAATGCGCGGCGAGGCTAGCCGGTTGAGCGGCCGGCGGCAACCCGCGTAGGCTCCGCGCACGAGCCGTAGGAGGTCGCAGGATGCCCGTTGATGAACAATGGCTGAGCCAGGTGGAGGAACCAATCCTGGAACCTGAGCGGCGCATCTGTGACCCGCACCATCACCTCTGGGACCGCGGCGGCAGCCGCTACCTGCTGGATGAGCTGCTGGCTGACACGGGAAGCGGCCACAACGTCGTCAGCACCGTGTTCGTCGAATGCCTCTCGATGTATCGCGCGGGGGGCGCCGAGAACCTGAAGCCTGTCGGCGAGACCGAATTCGTCCAGGGCGTGGCTGCGATGTCCGCGAGTGGAGGCTACGGAGACATCCGCGCCTGCGCCGCGATCATCAGCCGGGCAACGCTGAGCATGGGCGCGGCGGTGGGCGAGGTGCTCGACGCGCACATCGCGGCCAGCCCGAACCGTTTCCGGGGCATCCGCGATGCGGCGGGCTGGGACCCGAGCCCCGACGTGCGCAACAGCCACACGAACCCGATCGAGCACCTCTTCCTCGACGCGACCTTCCGCGAAGGGATGAAGGAGATGGAGAAGCGCGGGCTGGTCTTCGAGGCGTGGCTCTACCACACTCAGATCCCGGAACTGACGGACCTCGCCCGGGCGTTCCCCGGCGTGACCATCGTCCTCGACCACTTCGGCGGGCCGTTGGGAATCGGGCCGTACGAAGGCCACGCCGACGAAGTGTTCGAAAGCTGGCGGAAAAGCATCGACGACCTTGCGACGTGCCCGAACGTGGTGGCGAAGCTCGGCGGGATAAACATGCCCATCAACGGCTTCGGCTGGCACAGGCGACCCCTGCCACCGACGTCAGACGAGCTGGTGGCGGCCACCCGGCGGTACTACGAACACACGATCGACCGCTTCGGGCCGGCCCGCTGCATGTTCGAAAGCAACTTCCCGGTGGACAAGGAGAGCTGCTCCTATCCCGTGCTCTGGAACGCGTTCAAGAAGATGGCCGCAGGCCACCCGGAGGCCGAGAAGGACGCGATGTTCTACGGCACGGCGACGCGGGTGTACCGAACTCAGGCTTCGGGGTTGTAGAGCCGGATCTCGCGCCGTTCGGTGAGCCAGGGAGCCAGCTTTCTCCATGGCCGGCCGGCGAGCAAACCGCCATCAACCACCATAGCCTGGCCGGTGACAAACGTTGATTCGTCCGAGGCCAGGAACACGACCATGTTCGCGATGTCGACGGCTTCGCCGGCGCGCGGGACTGGCTGGTTGTCGCGGTTGGCGTCCCTCAGGCGTTCGAGCCCGACTTCGACGCGCTCGGGACTGTTCGTGCTGATTGGCCGGCCGGCAGCGAGCGGAGTGGTTATGTAGCCGGGACAGACCGCGTTGACGCGGATTCCATCTTCGGCCAGTTCGAGCGCGGCCGTCTTGGTCATCATCACTACTCCCGCCTTCGCGACTGAGTAGAGCTGGTTGCCGATGCCTGCTTCGAACGCGCAGACGCTGGCCGTGTTGATAATGCTGCCGCCGCCGGCGGCGCGCAGGTGCGGGCTCGCGTGCTTGGTCCCGAGAAAGACGCTGCGCAGGAGCACGTTCATGGTCATCTCGTATTCGTCGACCGTGGTCTGCTCCAACGGCCCGGAGATCCCTCCGAACCCTGCGTTGTTGAACATCACGTCGAGCCGGCCCCAGCGGCGGACGGCTTCCGAGACCGCTCCCGCGACATCTTCTTCGCTGACCACGTTGCAACGGATTGAACTGGCGCCGGAACCGAGCTCGCCTGCAAGAGCCTCCGCCACTTCGCCCTGGAGGTCAGCGATGAGGACGCGCGCGCCCTCCTCAACGAACCGCCGCGCGGTGGCGGCGCCTATCCCGCTGGCACCCCCGGTGATAACCGCGACTTTGCCTTCGAGCCTGCCCATGCTGCGCCTCCTGTTGGGGCGCGATTCTAGCCGGAGTCGAGGCGACGAGTCGGATCGACTGTTGTCGGGGGCAGGCGGTGCCTGAGGACTACTCAGTGGCCACGGGAGCCTGCCCGCGATACGCGGCTTCCCTGTGGCCCGCATTGGTGATGCGGCCAGTCTCCTCATAGAGGTAGACGAGCCCGCCGATGTAGCGAACTTCGAAGGTGTGGCCGGGCGGCGCGACGAGGATCGTCCCATCGCCGGGCCCGCCGCGGAATTCGACGGTTTCGGTAGCTGCGTTGGTCATTGGCCGTCTCCTGAGACAGTCGTCCGCGGGCGCGGACGGACAGCGAGATGGATCCATCATTGAGACCCTCGGTACGACCTGTCGACCGGTCAGGGCTGGTTTGGAAGGGAGTTGAAACGTCGCGCTGGGCTGGCGGCCCGTGAATGCGGACGGCCGGCTGGCACGGCAAGCGGAGGTCTTGTTGCCGTATGCTCCCGCCCGCAGGAACCGCAAGCAGGAGGGGCTTTCATGGCAGACCGTGTGAAGGGCAAGGTGGCGGTCGTCTTCGGGGGAGGCCAGACGCCCGGTGAAACGATTGGCAACGGGCGGGCCACGTGTCTGCTCCTCGCCGATGAGGGAGCGACAGTAATAGTGGTGGACCGCGACCTCGCCTCAGCGGAGGAAACGGCCGCGATGGCGCGCGAGCGCGGCGGGACCGCTGAAGCACTGGCTGCTGACGTAATGTCAGAGGACCAGGTGAAGCGCGTCATCAGCGATGTGGTGGCGAAGCACGGCCGCATCGACATCCTGCACAACAACATCGGCGCGAGTCTCGCGCTCGGAGATGCGACGGCGACGGAGCTGGAGTCGGACGCATTCGACCGCCTGGTTGCGGTCAATCTGCGGGGCATGTGGTACGCGTGCAAGCACGCCCTTCCCGTGATGAGGGACCAGGGCTCTGGCTCGATCGTGAATATCTCCTCGATGGCGGCGCGTTCCGCCTATCCCTACCTGGGATACAAGACGACGAAGGCGGCGGTCATCTCGATGACCGAGAACCTTTCAGGCGCGAATGCGCGGTACGGGGTCCGGGTTAATGTCATCCTGCCGGGTCTGATGAACACACCGATGGCGATAGAGGCCCGGGTCGCGGCCGGGACGCCGCGCGAAGAGGTAGTC
>CAZKZR010000438.1:0-3316 GCA_964557245.1 uncultured Anaerolineaceae bacterium
GGGCTGGCTGGCTCGGCTGGCAAAGGCGGCAACTTCGTGGAGACCATGTTAAGGCTGGCGAACGAGGGAAACCCCGTCCGAGTCGTCGCTGACCAGACCACGGCGCCAACCAACACCGCGGAAATCGCGGAGGCACTGCTTCCCCTCGTGCGCGACGGCCAGAGGGGGACCGTTCACCTCGCCGCGGCGGAGGGTACCAGCTGGCACGACTTCGCGGCCGCTATCTTCGCGTTAGCCGGCGTTCGTCCTGCTCTCGAAGCTGTGACCACGGCCGAGTTCGGGGGACCCGTGAAGCGTCCCATGTACAGTGTGCTCGGCTCAAGCGCAGCACCGGCGATGCGACACTGGCGCACAGGCCTCGAACGCTACATGAGAGAGAAGCACGGCCTGTGACGAGAGTCCTGGGACGCTGTGGCGGCCGGTAAAATGAAATACCGCGCTAAGGCCACCTTCCCGTACCATCCCCCTGTCCTGCGGGACCCTCGGGGGTGAGCGATGAAGATTTTGGTAACCGGTGGCGCCGGGTACATTGGCTGCGTCCTGGTGCCGCGGCTGCTCAATCGCGGGCATGAAGTTCGCGTGGTGGATCGGATGTTCTGGGGCTTGCCTCATTACGCCGATTGGCCCGGGATCGAGCTGGTGAACGCAGATGTCCGCCGGCTCCCGGAAGGCGTTTTCGACGGCATCGACGCGGTTGACCATCTGTCCGGCTTTTCAACCGATCCAACGGCCGAGTTCAGCCCAGAAGCAAACTGGCAAATGAACGCCGTCGCGACGGACTCCATCGCCGACCTTTGCCGAGCGGCGAGTGTGCGCAGGCTCGTGTTCGGGAGTTCCTGTTCGCTTTACGACGGCGCTGACGCCGGGGACGACGAGTTGCTGGACGAGACTGCCAGGCTTGCGCCGCGGGGTGCCTACGCTACCTCGAAGCACTATTCGGAAGAGGCCTTGCTGCGCCGTTCCGGCCCGGACCTCGAACCGGTAATCCTCCGCCAGGCAACTGTCTTCGGCAGAAGCCCCCGCATGCGGTTCGACCTGGTGGTCAATGCGTTCGTGAAGGACGCGCTTGTGAGGCAACGCCTGGTGCTGCACGGCGGCGGGCGCATGTGGCGTCCGCTGATCAGCGTCGATGACCTGGCGGACGCGCACATCGCCTGCCTGGAAGCGCCGAGCGAGCTTGTCGCTGGCGAAACTTTCAATGCGGTGGGTTCGAACTACCAGGTGAGGGAGCTGGCGGAAGTGGTGGCGAACGCGTTGGTGAAGCTGGGCAAACCCGTGGCCCTGGAAGACGGCGCACTGCCGAAAATCGTCCGCAATTACAGGTGCTCCGGCGAGAAGCTGCGTTCGCGGCTCAATCTGGACCTCGGCACCACTCCGGCCAAGGCTGTTGCGGAACTCGTGGAAGAGTATGGCGAAGTCCCGCTTGAGTCCCTGGGGCATCCGCGGTACTACAACATCGCGTGGATGGAGTTGCTCGAGCAGGTACGACCTGCCTACCAGGCCATGCAGAATATCTTCGAGCCGGTTGAGGAGTAGCCGTGGACATCAAGGTCACGCCGACGAAGCTCGAGGGCGTCTCACTTATCGATACAGACTTCTTCCGGGACGAGCGCGGATTCTTCATCGAGGTCTGGCACGCCGAGCGGTACCGTCAGCACGGACTGCCGGACAGCTTCGTCCAGGACAACCACTCCCGTTCCGCCCGCCGTGTCCTCCGTGGCCTGCACTACCAGGACATGACTGCGCCCATGGGCAAGCTGGTCCGCTGCACGGCCGGGGCCATCCTGGATGTCGCCGTTGATCTGCGCGTTGGTTCGCCGACATTCGGAGAATGGGTGGGCGCCGAACTCACAGCCGAAAACATGCGCCAGATCTGGGTTCCCGGAGGCTTCGCGCACGGATTCGTGACGCTGAGTGAGTCGGCGGAAGTGCAATACAAGTGCACGGGCCTCTACACACCGGCCTCCGAAGGCACAGTGGCCTGGAACGATCCCGACCTGGCCATAGACTGGCCCTTCGCCGATCCGATCCTCTCCGCCCGAGACCAGGCCGGCATGAGCCTGAAGGACTACACGACCCGTCCCGCGTTCCACTACACGAATGCTTGACCGGCGCCCCCGCTACACTGCGCCGATGCGCCCACGCTGGTTTTTCGCACTCATCCTGGCGGCCCCGCTTGTTTTCAGCGCTTGCGGTGGCGACGACCAGGGGATCGCTTCGCCGACTGCCGAACTTTCTCCCACCCTCTCGGCGGCGACGGCGCCGCCGGCCACCGTCACCGGCGGGTCGCCAACGACCGCTCCTTCGGCAGGCCCCAGGAAGCTCGGCACGTCGTCCGGCGTCACGACAACAATCGCGCCCACTAACATCCCGGCGCTTTCGGGCGTTGATTCAACGATCACCACCGGCACGCTGGACCGCGCCGGCTACGCGATTGAGGTGCCCAAGAACTGGAACGGCGAACTCGTGCTGTACGCACACGGCTTCGCCGGGTTCGGCACCGAAGTGGCGGTACAGGCTCCGCCTGCAGCACTGCGACGCTACTTGATCAGCAATGGGTTCGCCTGGGCCGCGAGTTCCTACAGCGAAAACGGCTACGACCCCGGCATCGGCGCGGATGACACGCTCGCGCTGAAATCGCATTTCGCAAAGACAATCGGCGCCCCGAAGAAGACCTACCTTGTCGGAGCCTCCATGGGCGGCAACGTCGTGGCTCTCGCGCTGGAGAACCACCAGACGGAGTACAACGGAGCACTTTCCATTTGCGGCGCCCTTGGGGGCATCACCCAGATCGATTACCTCGTGTCGTGGGTGGCGGCCGCGGAATTGACCTCGGGCCTTGCGTTTCCGATCGGGACGCCGGGTGCGAACCTGACAAGCCTCTTCCTGCAGGATGTCCCGCGGGAGCTGGGCGCTCCGACGGCGCCAACGGCGAAGGGCCAACAGTTTGCGTCCATCGTCCGGAACTTGACCGGTGGGCCCCGTCCCTTCTTCCAGGAAGGGTTCAACGAGCAGTACACCGTCAACTTCGGGCTCGCGCTCCTGGACCCCGAGCGAAAAGGACTGGTGAACCGCGCCGCCACCAACCAGGACGCCCGCTACCACATTGACGCTGGCCTCGGGCTGACAGACGACCAGATCAACGGCTCCATCAAGCGTTACGCCAGTGATCCCGCCGCCCGCAACAGCGAAACGCACCCGGACATGGTCCCAACGACCGGCAAGATCACTGTCCCGCTGCTGACATTGCACAACACCGGCGATCTGTTCGTCCCGATAAGCCAGGAGCAGTACTACAAGCAGAAGGTCGCGGAGG
>CAZKZR010000439.1:0-3313 GCA_964557245.1 uncultured Anaerolineaceae bacterium
CCGGAAGGGGGGCATTCACACGCTCCGTGGTTTCGCCGAACGTGACATCGAAGGAGGTGCCAGCGAGGCCACGGTCAATGACCGGGCCTCGCCTGAGGGTGGCGGAATCTGCTTCACCGAAGGAGATGAATGGGCACTTGAGCTCTGATGAGACAGCGGCAACGCGCGGGTCATCAGCGTTGAGCACCGCTGTTGCGGTCTGCGGGAGCCCTCGCACAAGACTCAGCTTCTCGGCGGCGATGGCTTCGATGCTGCCGAGCTTGGAGACGTGGGTGAGGCCGATGTTCAACACCACGCCAACCTCGGGTTCGGCGATGGCTGCGAGCTCCGCAATCTCGCCCTTGCTGTCCATGGCAATCTCCAGCACGGACACTTCGTGGTCGGTGCGAAGGCTCATCAGGGCCAGGGGAAGGCCCTCGCGGCTGTTGAAGTTTCCGCTGCTGCGATGGGTCTTGAAACGTTGCTCAAGCAGGCCGGCAGTGAATTCCTTGGCAGTCGTCTTGCCGACGGTGCCCGTAATTCCAACGACGCGGGGGTTGCAGGACTTCCGCCATGCGTGGGCCAGTTCGCCCACCGCCCGAGTTGCATCGGGAGCGATGACTACGGTGGCGTTGGGCCAGGCGCCTTCGGGCGGGCGCGTGCAGATGACGGCCGCCGCGCCCGCACTGAGCGCCGCGCCGAGGTAGTCGTTCCCGTCGGTGTTCTCGCCGGGGAAAGCGGTGAAAAGGTCTCCGGGGACAACCTTGCGGGAATCGGCAGCGCCGCCGGTGACCTCACGGTCGACGCCCTGGCGGACTTCGTAGCCCCTCGCCCTCATGACCTCGGCGACGAAGCCGGTCGGCAGATGCCGGCTCATCGTGAGACCGCCATATCGCCCTTTTCCGGGCGTACGCTGAGGTAGCGAAGCGCATCATCGGCGAAGCGGGAGAATATTGGCCCTGCCGCCTGGGTGCCGGTCATGAGGTCGGCGTTCTGGTCGAGTTTCACAAGTACCAGAATCCGCGGATTATCGAGCGGCGCAAACCCCATGAAAGAGGCGATCTGGGTTTCGTCGTTGTAGGTTCCCCAGACGGGGACGTTGGCGGTGCCCGATTTGCCGCCGGCGGTGTACTTCGCGGGGTTCCGCCCCCAACCGTCCGGGTCCTGGCTGACCACCTGACCGAGCATCCCGCGGATGGTGTCGCTGGTGGCGGCCGAGATCGCGCGGCCCACGACCTGCGGGGCGACATCGTTACGCGTGCCATCGGGCTTGACGTGGGCTTTGACGAGGTGCGGCGTGATGAGGTTGCCGCCGTTGATGGCCGCTCCGACAGCCTGAAGCATCTGCATGGGAGTCACGCTGATGGATTGGCCGAAGGACTGTGTCGCCACGTCGACCGGTGAGTAGCCATCGTCATCCGGGCGGCGGAAGATGCCTGTAGCTTCGCCCTGGAGGTCAACACCAGTTGGCTTCGCGAAGCCGAACCGCATCAGGTAGTCCTGGAAGAGCTTCGTGCCGAGCTTCTTCTGCATGAAGACGGCACCGGTGTTGATGGAGTTTTGAAGTACGCCGGTCATGCTTTGGAGGCCGTAAGAGCCGTTGTCCCAGTTGGTGAGGCGGACGTTCTCGATGTAGACCTCGCCAGTGTCGACATAGGTGGTGTCCGGACCGACGACGCCGGCATCGATGGCCGATGCCGCGGTGATGATCTTCATCACGCTGCCCGGCTCGTAGAGGTCGGTGACGGCGCGGTTGTTGAGGATCGAAAGGGAATCCGGGTTGGAAGTGGAGAGATCAGCGTCGAGCGTGCTGTACTTCAGGCCGGGTGAGGTGGCGAGCGCGAGGATTTCGCCGTTCATGGGGTCCATCACGATGATTGAGCCGCCCTTCGCCCGGTGCTCCTTGAGCGCATCGGCAAGCCGTTGTTCGGCGAGCTGCTGGAGGTAGCGGTCGATGGTCAGGACGAGGTCTTCGCCGCGCTTTGGTTCGATAGTGCGGTACTGGCCGTAAGGGATGGGTTCACCCGTGGTGTCGCGTTCGTACACAGCGCGGCCCGGGGTGCCCTTGAGGGCTTCGTTGTAGGCGGCCTCGATGCCGGCCAGGCCGTCGTTATCTGTGCCGATAAAGCCGACGACGGAAGCGCCCACATCACCCTCCGGGGTGATGCGGGCAGTGTTCGCTAGCGCGACGACGCCGGGAATGCCGGCCTTAATCAGATCCAGGCCGCGTTCGTATTCAAGGTCACGTTTTACGCGGGCATCAGCAGCGCCTGCGTCCTTCACGGCTGTGCGGATAGTCAGCGGATCGGCCTTGAGGAAGGATGCGAGATCCTGGGACGCTTTCAGCGCTACCTGGTCGTCCTTCCAGGCGCGCGGATTCACGTAGATGTCCCAGGTATCGACGGAAGTGGCGAGGACTCCGCCGTTGCGGTCCAGGATGGAGCCACGGCGGGCGTAGATGACGTCATCGCCGAGGAGTTCTTTCTGCGCTTCGGCGGCGTAGCGGCCGTGTTCGATGACCTGGAGCTGGACGAGCCGTCCGCAGATGGCGAGCGCAAAGAGGCCGAACGCTGTGGCCGGCAACCAGACACGATGAGTGCCCTGCGCTTTGTATTGCGCCATGCGAACGCGCCTCCTGTCCCTCCAGAGAGGAACAACTGCCTGGCAGCCCTAGGGCAACCAGCTCACGAACGGCTTCCACCACGGAGCGGGCGTGGCCTTTGGGGCTTCGACCCTGGGGAGATACTCCGAAGGAAGTTTCGCCGGCGCAGGGCCGGGTTCAGTGACCGTGACGTAAATGGGATCGGTAACCGGAAGGAGACCGATCTCGCGAGCTCTACGCTCGATGCGAGCAAGGGAAGTGAGTGAGGCGACATCACTTTCCAGCACACCGATTTCTCCGTTGAGCTGGGTTTCCTGGCGCTGAGAGGCCTGGAGGTCGAACCCGCGGCTGGTCGCCAGGCTGTTGGAAAGCACGGGAGCCAGCGCGCCAAGAGCGGCGAGGATGATCGCTCCGGCCAGGGCAAAGCCGAGGCGGCTGCCGCCAGTGGCTGGGATCGGAATTCCACGCCGGGAGTGACCCAGGGGGTGATTGATTGCAGCCATGGCTAAACGATCCGTTCTGCAACGCGCAGCACGGCGCTCCGGGAACGCGGATTGCGCGCGATTTCGGCGTCGGTGGGAAGGACGGCTTTGCGCGTCAGTTCCTTGAGCGATGCCCGATGCCCGCAGCGGCACTCCGGCAGCTCGGGCGGGCAGAGGCAGTCGGTTGATTCGCGCCGGAAGAACTGCTTCACGATGCGGTCTTCCAAAGAGTGGAAACTGATGACGGCCA
>CAZKZR010000440.1:0-3280 GCA_964557245.1 uncultured Anaerolineaceae bacterium
GGCCCGCGAACCGACGAGTACCTGAAGGTTTTCCGGAACCTCTGGGAGACCGAAACCTCGAGCTTCGAGGGCCGCTTCAAGCAGTATTCGAAGATGCGGATGTTCCCCAAGGCAGCCCCGAACCGGCGTGGCACCATCCCGCTCTGGGTCGGTGGCAACGGGCCGGCAAGTATTCGCCGCGCCGCGGAACTCGGCGACGGCTGGCACCCAATCAACGTCGCCCCCCAGGACTTCGGCGATGCGGTCGAGGCGTACCGAGCGATGTGCGTGAAGTTCGGCAAGACGCCCGGGCCGATCTGCCTGCGCCACATGCCCGGCGGGCGCAGCGCTCCTGGGGGCGCGCGGCCACCGCTAACCGGGACGGCCGAGGAGCAAGCATCGGATATCCGAGCCTACGCGGCGGCCGGCCTGGATGAGTTGATGCTCTCCATCCCGGCACGGTCCGTGACCGACCTCCTCACGCAGCTGAAGCAGTTCATGCGCGAGGTGACCCCCCGGGTGTAGGCGGCTGCCCGGAGGCGGCACCTGTTCGGCGTGTTTCTTCGCGCGCTGTTTTCTGACCACTTCAACAGGTGGCCGGAGATTCGGCACATGACCTGTTCGTTCAAGAAAGGCAATGCTCGCGTGACCTGTGTGCTCGATTGGGCGAGTGGTGGCCTGACCTGTCGGATTGCTTCTCCGTGCAGCATTCTGACCACTTCGTCCGCCTGCTGACCCACCAGTTCTTCCTGTCCGCCTTGAACTGTTGTTCCTCGCGCGGCCACTGGCCGGCCGCCCGCCCACGACCCGAACTGCGACGAGCCTAACCGGATCCTTCACGAGCAGGCCTGGCGCGAACCGCGCCATCACGGCCAGGAGACAAGCGACGAAGCACATGAGCCGAGCCTCGCCGACCAGAACGTGACCTCAAAGCCCGGGATGTCGTCCCGGGCGTGCGCGATCAGCCTGTTGGCCGTGGCGGCCATACACTTGGCCGCATGGCGACCTCTGTCGTGGTGGTCATCTTCACGGTCCGGCAGGGCAGCCTCTCCGTGCTGCTCATCGAACGCGCAGCCGACCCGGCACGAGGCGAGTGGGCTCTTCCCGGTGGCTTCCTCCAGGACGGGGAGTCCCTCGATGCCGCGGCCAAGCGCAAGCTGGAAGACGAAACCGGCGTCTCTGATCTCTTTCTCGAGCAGCTCTACACGTTCGATCAGCTGGGCGGCGGCCGAGCCGATATCGTCGTGACCTACTTCGCCCTGGTGGATGTGTCCCGCACCCGTCTCCGCGCCGACTCCGACTGGCGACCCGCCTGGCAGCCAGTGCATCCGCTGCCGTCAGTAGCTTTCGAGAACGACCGCGTCGTCGCTTACGCGGAAGAGCGGCTCCGCAACAAGCTCGAGTACACGAACGTCGCCTACAGCCTGCTGCCGCGACGATTCACGCTTACCCAGCTGCAACGCGTGTACGAGGCGATCCTCGGGGAGCCCCAGGACAAGCGGAACTTCCGCCGCCGGGTTGTTGGCCTTGGAATCGTGCGCGAGACCGGCCAGAGCGTGAAAGAGGGCGCGCACCGGCCGGCCATGCTTTACGAGTTTTCCAGCCGCGAACCGATGGTGTTCTAGTCCGCGGGCTGCGCCCTCGCCACTACCACGAACATCGGGTCCGACCCTGGGCCTGGACTTATGTCATATGCCTGTGGCTGGCCGAACCGGCCAGAAAGCCGGAAATAGAGCCCGATGAGCTCGGCGTGTTCGCGGCTGTTCAGCGATTGCCAGACCGCAACCGCCTTCGTTGGGAAGCAGCGATTGGAGTAGGCGACGGCGAACGGCGCCCCCGGTTTGAGCACGCGTCCCACCTCGGCGAACACCGTGGGAGGGTCAGTCAGGTACTGCACTGAGACAGTGACGATCGCGGCATCGAACGACTCGCTGACCCACGGCAGGATCGGATTGCGGTTCAAGTCCTGGACAACGCGCTCCGTTAGAACCGGATTCTGATCGAGTTCCACCGCGTTCATGCCGAGCCCGGCCGCACCGGCGAGCGCGAGGCCCTCCGGAAGGTGCGAGACCCAACTCGTCATGAGGTCCAAGACGCGCGAACCCGGCGGGATCAGTTCGCCGTAGAACTTCGAGACCGCCGCGATCGCGTCGTCATCGATGTGCGTGACGAGCCGCGCCTCGCGGTAGAACAGCGAATCATCACTCTCGTCCATCCGCCGGAAATGCTCTGGCCGGAAGGGCGATCCGGTGGATTCTTCCTCCGTCATCCCTCGAGCGGCGCCAGGTTGCCCTGCTCTGCCAGGACAGCATCGTAGAACCGCGCCCGCGGGTGGCCGTTCAACACGCCCTCGCCGGTCCGAACGCTGTGCGCCTTCCGGAAGGCATCAGACTGGGTCCACTGCAGAAAATCGGCGCGGGTGCGCCAGATGGTGTGCGACACGTAATCGCCGGCCTCATCGCCTTTGAGCAGCGCGAAATGCACGAAACCATCGAATCCCTTGAGGTAGCTTTCGCGCGTCCGCCACCCTTCCTCGAATTCGGCTTCGCGGCCGGGCGCGACCGAGAACTGGTTCATCGCAACAAACATCGCTGGACTCCTGGGTGAACTGGCTTGCGCTAGTTTATGCCCCAGAGCGCGGAGCAGTTCGCCCAGCCCCCGGTCCCGCCATAGTGCCCTCGAACCGTCCTCAACCAGAGTGCCGTCCTCAGGTTGACCACCGGGTCATACCGCATCGCGAAGTCTTCGCCGGCATTGATGAAGTGATAGCTGCCGTTCAGCTGGGCTAACCCGTAGCTTCCGCCTGCCGGGTCGTTCACGTTATGGGCCATGGTATCCAGGCTGCGCGTCTCGCAGAGGATGATCTTGCGCATGTCCGGCCACCAGCCGGGCTCGTTGGGCCAACCAGCCTGGCGGGCGTATTCATCGAGCTGCTCGAGGGTGATAAACCGCTCCACAGGGGCGTAGTAGGGCGCTTCTGGCCCGGCCTGCTGTTGCGCGCTGATGACGGCTTTCACCGCCTTCGGAGGAGCTACCGCCACCCGCAAGCAAAACTTGTTCTTGGCCAGGTCAAGGGGAAGGGCCTTGCTCTGAACATCCCACGGCCGCTTTGCACCGGAAGTGACCAGCGTCCTCACTCGCTCGTTATAGGCCTGCTCAGCTTGTGTGTACTCGGTCGAGAGGACTTCCACCTGGGCCTGCCGGATCGCCTCGTTGGGGGTCCCGGCGGCCGCCCTCGCCGTAGCTTCGGCTGAACATACCTGGATAGCCTGGGCGTTCATGGTATCGACTGATGTGCGGG
>CAZKZR010000441.1:0-3256 GCA_964557245.1 uncultured Anaerolineaceae bacterium
TTGGGCAGACGTCCGATGTCGCGCTTTCTCTGAAGGAGATCCTGGATTCCCTGGGACTTTCATCGTTCATCAAGACCTCCGGCGCGACCGGGCTCCACATTTACGTCCCAATCCTCCGCCAGCTCGATTACAGCGTGACCCGAGCAGCCGCGAACACCGTTTGCTCGGCGTTGCTCGCCCGCCGTCCAAAGGATGTGACCATGGAGTGGGACACTCGGAAACGGACCGGAAAAGTCTTTCTCGATGCCAATCAGAATGCACGACATAAGAACTTAGCGTGCGCCTATTCGCCGAGGGCAAAGCCTGGCGCGACCGTCTCGATGCCCCTCCGTTGGGACGAGGTGGGAAGGGTCAGGGCATCGCAGTTCACGCTCGACAACGTCCCCGGACTCGTGGCGGAACGCGGCGATGCCTGGGCCCACATCCTTTCGGCGAAGCAAGATCTGCATAAATTGCTTGGGCTGTGACAAACGCGACAGGATTTGTCGCTTTCGGTGACAGAATGAGGTCGGACCACGAGGTGCCAAGCTAATTGCTAAGGGACTATATCGGGTTCTCGGATGGTGATACGATGGCCGTGGCAGGGGTAGGGAGCCGGACGACGATGGACAAGGCGCAATACGCCGCAGCCCGCGCGAGCGCTATCGCCAGGATGCTCACGGGCGCTCACGGCGCCTCGACTGACCATCTCAGCGCCCTGGTCTGCGGCCTCCTCGACGCGGCCGGGTTGACTCCTGAGCAGCGAATCGACGTACTCGGCGGGGCATTCGTGGCCGAAGCCGTTGGCCCGCAGTGGAAGGACACGTCGAGCGCCGAGGAAGCCCACAACGCGCTCCGGCTCGCCGATGTCGAACTCGCGGACGCCGTGGAGGCGGTCGCCCTCGTGATGCTCGGCCGCGCTGAAACACGCGCCGAAGCGGAACAGGCACTCGCCGAACTGGATCGGCTCTTCGCAGACGGTTAGATCACCGTCACCGGGCGGTATTCGCCGAAGACTTCCCGCAGCGCTCCGCAGATCTCGCCCAGCGTGGCATACGCGCGCACGGCTTCGAGGATCGGCGGCATGAGGTTTCCGGTGCCCTGCGCAGTCGCCCGCAAATCGTCCAGGGTCGCCGCCACTTTCGCCTGGTCGCGAGCCTCCCGGTGGTGCTTAAGCCGCCCGAGCTGATGCTCTACCAGCCGCTTGTCCACGGAGAAGATCGAAGGTCTCTGCTCCGCACCCTCTGCGTAATCGTTGACGCCGACGATGATTTCTCGCTTCTCGTCCACTTCCTGCTGGTACTTCCAACTCGCCTCCGCGATTTGGTTTTGCATCCAGCCGGTCTCGATCGCTGCGACCGACCCACCCATCGCATCGATCTGATCCATGTACTTCTGCGCTGCCGCCTCCAGCTCGTTCGTCAGATGCTCCACGAAGTAGCTCCCGGCCATCGGGTCGACGGTGTCCGTGACGCCGGTCTCGTGCGCGATGACCTGTTGCGTGCGCAGCGCGATTCGCTGGGCATCGTCAGTCGGTAGGGCCAGGGCCTCATCGAAGCAGCTGAGCGCGATGCTCTGGACTCCGCCAATGACGGCTGCGAGCGACTGCACCGCTGCACGCACGATGTTGTTCTCCGGCTGCTGCGCCATCAATGTGCTGCCACCAGTCTGCGTGTGTGTTCGCAGCATCATCGACCGCGGGTCTTTTGCGCCATAACGCTCTTTCAACATCCGTGCCCAGAGGCGCCGTAGCGCCCGGTACTTCGCTATCTCCTCGAAGAAGTTGTTGTGCGTGTTGAAGATCCAGCTGATCCGCGGCGCGAACTCGTCTACCGCGAGGCCCCGCTCCAGCGCCGCTTCGATGTAGGCACGCGCGTTCGCGAACGAGAATCCGATTTCCTGCGCGGCCGTCGAGCCGGCATCGCGGATGTGGTAGCCACTGACGGAGATCGTGTTCCACTGCGGCACGTTTTTCGCGCAGTACGCCATGATGTCCGCAGCCAGGCGAACGCTCGGCCCCGGCGGGAAGATGTACGTGCCTCGCGCCACGTACTCCTTGAGCACGTCGTTCTGCACGGTTCCGTTGAGCTTCTCGGGGCTAACGCCCTGCTTCTCGCCGGCGGCGATGTACATCGCGAGCATGACGGCTGCGGGGGCGTTGATGGTCATGCTCGTGGAGACCTTGTCGAGCGGGATGTCCTGGAACAGGGTCTCCATGTCGTAGAGCGAGTCGATCGCTACCCCCACCTGACCCACTTCGGCGATGGCCATTGGATCGTCTGAGTCGTATCCCAGTTGCGAGGGCAGGTCGAAGGCGACGGACAGCCCCGTTTGGCCCTGACCCAGCAGGTAGCGGAACTTCTGGTTCGATTCTTCCGCCGTCCCAAACCCGGCGTACTGGCGCATCGTCCAGTAGCGCCCGCGGTACATCGTCGGTTGGACCCCACGTGTGAACGGGTACTCACCAGGAAAGCCGAGGTCCCGGTCGTAATCCAATTCCGCGATATCTAGCGGCGTGTACAAGCGCTGGACGGGCTGCGAACTCGTCGCGAATTCTTCGTCGCGCTCCGGTTGCCGCTGCAGCGTCTTGGCCAGCGGGCCTTCTTCCCAGCCGTGGAGGGAGCGCGAAAGCGCGGAGAGTGCCTCGGTTGAGAACAGCGACGGCTGGCGGTGATTTGACTCGGACATGTCGGCCTCCAGCGGCCCGGGGGCAACTCGCCTCCCGGCGGATGGTTACGTACGAACCAGTATACGAAAGGACGGACTTCGGGCTTTAGCCTTCGAGCAGCGCCCGAATGCCGGCAGCGGCTTCATTCAGCGGGACAATCGTGGTCTCGCCCGTGCGGCGGTTGCGGAATTCCACGCCGCCTTTCTCCAGCGAGCGCGGGCTGAGGGTTAGCCGTGCCGGAAGTCCCAGCAGGTCCGCGTCCTTGAACTTGATCCCGGCGGAATCGCCACGGTCGTCTACCAGCAAAGACAGCCGCGCAGCGTTTGCCGCTGATTCGAGTTCGTCGAGCGCCGTGGTCACATGCTCCTGGTCTCCGTTGAGAACAACGACGTGCGCGTCATACGGCGCCACGGCCGCAGGCCAGATGATGCCGTTCTCGTCGTGGTTCGCTTCGATGACGGCCGCGAGCATTCGCTCCACGCCAATCCCGTAGCAACCCATGACGCAGGGATGGCGCTCGCCGGCTTCATCCAGGTACTGGACGCCGATCGAATCGGAGTAGACGGTGCCAAGCTTGAAGACGTGGCCCATTTCCATGCCACGGCGAAC
>CAZKZR010000442.1:0-3254 GCA_964557245.1 uncultured Anaerolineaceae bacterium
ACTCCTTCAACGTCCCCTCCGTCCGGGCTACCGGCGCCATCACCGTCGAGCGCGGCGAAGGCAAAACGAAGACGGAAAAGGCCACCTTCAACCGCCTCGGTGGTATGTGTCCCCGCTGCGAAGGCACCGGCGCCGTGACCGACTTCGATCTCACGGCCCTCTACGATTCCAGCCTCTCCCTCAACCAGGGCGCCCTCACTATCCCCGGCTACAGCATGGACGGCTGGTACGGCCGCATCTTCCGCGGCTCCGGCTTCTTCGATCCGGACAAGCCAATCGCGAAATTCAACAAGAACGAACTCCATGACCTGCTCTACAAAGACGCCACAAAGATCAAGGTCGACGGCATCAATCTCACCTACACGGGCATCATCCCGGCCATCCAAAAGTCCTTTCTCTCGAAGGACGTCGATTCCATGCAGCCCCACATCCGCGCCTTCGTCGAACGCGCCGTCACCTTCACCACCTGCCCGGAATGCGAAGGCACTCGCCTCAGCAAGGAAGCCCGCTCTTCCAGGATCAACGGCAAGAACATCGCCGATGTCTGCGCCATGCAGATCAGCGACCTCGCCGTTTGGATCCGCGAACTCCGCGAGCCCGCCGTCGCTCCGCTGCTCACCGGGCTCCAGCACCTCATGGACTCGTTCGATGAGATCGGCCTCGGCTACCTCTCCCTCGACCGCCCGTCAGGAACGCTCTCCGGTGGCGAATCGCAACGCACGAAGATGATCCGCCACCTCGGCTCCTCCCTGACGGACGTCACCTATGTCTTCGATGAGCCCACCGCGGGCCTCCACCCCCACGACGTCCAGCGCATGAACGGACTCCTTCTCCGCCTCCGCGACAAGGGCAACACCGTCCTTGTCGTCGAGCACGAACCCGAAACCATCGCCATCGCCGACCACGTGGTTGACCTCGGCCCGGGCGCCGGCAGCAACGGCGGCCAAGTCGTTTTCGAAGGGACGGTCGCCGGCCTGCGCGCCAGCGATACCCTCACCGGCCGCCATCTCGATGACCGTGCCGCCCTCAGGTCAACCTTCCGGAAACCCACCGGCAAGCTCGAAATCCGCCACGCCAACGCTCACAACCTGAAAGACGTCAGCGTCGATGTCCCGCTCGGCGTTCTCTGCGTCGTCACCGGCGTCGCAGGCTCTGGCAAGAGCTCGCTCATCCACGGCTCGATCCCTGCATCGGCTGGCGTAATCTCAGTCGACCAGACCCCGATCCGCGGCTCCCGTCGCAGCAACCCTGCCACCTACACGGGCCTCCTCGATCCGATTCGCAACGCCTTCGCAAAAGCGAACAAGGTGAAGCCGGCGCTCTTCAGCGCCAACTCGGAAGGCGCATGCCCCGCTTGCAACGGCGCCGGCGTCATCTACACCGACCTCGCGATGATGGCTGGCGTCGCCACCGTCTGCGAAGAATGCGAAGGCAAGCGCTTCCAGGCCGAAGTCCTCGACTACCACCTCGGTGGCAAAGACATCAGCCAGGTGCTCGCCATGCCCGTCTCTGAAGCCGCTGCCTTTTTCGGCGACGGCCCGGCCAAGACGCCCGCGGCGCACGCAATCCTCGCTCGCATGGCGGACGTTGGCCTCGGCTACCTGACCCTCGGCCAACCGCTCACCACGCTCTCCGGCGGCGAGCGTCAGCGCCTGAAGCTCGCCACCCACATGTCTGAGAAGGGCGGGACCTACGTCCTGGACGAGCCTACAACCGGTCTCCACCTCGCCGACGTCGAGCAACTGCTGGGCCTCCTGGACCGCATCGTCGATTCCGGTAAGTCAGCCATCGTCATCGAACACAACCAGGCCGTCATGGCTCACGCCGACTGGATCATCGATCTCGGTCCTGGCGCGGGCCACGATGGCGGTAACGTCGTGTTCGAAGGCACCCCGGCCCAGCTCGTCGCGGACCGCTCCACCCTCACCGGGCAGCACCTCGCTGCCGACGT
The DNA here is from genome assembly GCA_964557245.1 of uncultured Anaerolineaceae bacterium. Lineage (GTDB taxonomy): Bacteria > Chloroflexota > Dehalococcoidia > Tepidiformales > Tepidiformaceae > Amarobacter. Next base: position 1,952 of record CAZKZR010000442.1, read on the forward strand.
CGAGGCGTAACGCCCTAGATCGTGCCCTTCGTGCTCGGGATGTCCCCGCCGCGGCGGGGGTCAATCCGGCACGCCGCATCCAGTGCTCGCGCCATCGCCTTGAACGCCGCCTCGATCTTGTGGTGGTCGTTCACGCCTTCGAGCACTTTCACGTGCATGTTCAACTTCGCCGCGAAAGCGAACGACTCCAGGAAGTGGTCGAACAGATCCGGCGGCATCCCGCCGACCTCTCGGCCGAGCAGCTTTAAATCCAGCTGTGCGTACGGGCGCCCGCTCAAGTCCACCGCCGCAAAGGCAAGCGTCTCGTCCAGCGGCATATAGGCCGAACCGGCCCGCACCACGCCCGCCTTGTTTCCCAACGCCTGGGCCAGGGCTTCGCCGAGCGCGATCCCGCAGTCCTCGATAGTGTGGTGCTGGTCGATCCACAGGTCGCCCTTGCACCTGATCTCCAGGTCGAACACGCCGTGCTTCGCGATATGGCTGAGCATGTGGTCGAAAAATCCGACCCCCGTCTCCGTCACGAACTTCCCCGTCCCGTCCAGGTTCAGCGTGATGTCGATGCTCGTTTCGGCCGTTCGCCGCGAAACACTGGCAATGCGTGCACTCATCGCAACGTTATCCGCCATCCGGCGGCGTTCTGTCGAATCTGGCCCCGCGCACATCACCCGGCCGCCCCCGCGAACAACGCCAACTGCTCCCCCTCGAACGTCCGCGGCGCTGTCCGCAGGCTCTCACCGGTAATCCCGTACCGCAGCCGCAATGCGTCGGCCGTCGCCTCAATAGGCTCCGTCACCCACTTCGGCGCGCCGGCCTTTGTGTACATCCCTTCGTAGCGCGGCAACAGCTCCGGCCAGTCTTTCGCCAGGCATTCGAGGAAGTGCTCCCTCGTGCCCGGGCTAAGCCGCAACGTTCCACACCAGATGAACTGGGCGCCTGCCTCGCGCGCCGCCTTCACCACCGTCTCCAGCTGCTCCCGGCCGTCGGATAGTCCCGGCAACACCGGAGCGATGCTCACGCCGGCGTTCAACCCACCGTCGGCCAACGCTCGCAGCACCTTCAGCCGCTGCCGCGGGTGCGCTGTGCCAGGCTCCGTCTTCCGCCACACCTCGTCGTCCAGCGTCGGCACCGAGAAGCTGATGCTCATCAGCGTCCGCTGAGCCGCCGCCTGCATCACGTCCAGGTCCCGGACCGCCATCGGGCCCCGCGTGATGATGCTGAACCTCGTCCTCGCCGCTCCCAACGCCTCGATGCACCCGCGCGTGAGCCGGTAACGCCCTTCAGCCGGCTGGTATGGGTCTGTCGC
>CAZKZR010000443.1:0-3252 GCA_964557245.1 uncultured Anaerolineaceae bacterium
AAAAGGGATGCCGTTCGGGACGGCCGCGTTTGCGGGCGCGGCGGCCGCCGGCGGGACAACGCCCGGCGGGAGATAGATCACTCGGGACGGTTGGTACATTCCGGGAGCGTAGGTAATGAACGGTACGCTGACAACTTCCTGCGTAGACGGGCGTTGGCATAATGGCTATGATTTTCATAGCTACTGCGGGAATCTCGCAGTCATTTGAAGCACCAGTTGGAGGCCCTTCGCCATATGACCACCGAGTCCGCAGCCCCGTCCGTACTCGTCAACATCACCGATAAGGCCGCCGAAAAGGCCAAGGCGCTGCTCGAAGCGCGCGAACTGACCGACGGCGCGCTCCGCGTCTTCGTCGCCGGCGGCGGTTGCAGCGGTTACCAGTACGGCATGGCCCTCGCTCGTTCCGCCGAAGATGACGACATCATCCTCGAGCAGCAGGGCGTCAAGATCGTCATCGACCCCGAGAGCGCCCAGTACCTCAGCGGCGCTGAAATCGACTACGTCGACGACATCATGAAGAGCGGCTTCTCGATCTTTAACCCGAACGCGACCAAGTCCTGCGCGTGCGGCTCCAGCTTCCAGACCGCTGACGGCAGCGGCCAGCCGCGCGCCTGCGGCAGCTGACACAACCGCACAGCCCCGCACACACTCAAACGGGCCAGCAATTGCTGGCCCGTTTTGGCGCGTCTTCACTGCCGCAGCGTGGCAAGCACGCATTTTTGTGCTGAGATCCGTTGGTCATGCAGCGCCTCGTAGCACGCCCCGTCGAGAAGGTATGCCGGAGTGACCGATGAGTAGCTGTTGTCGTACCCAGCGAAAGCAACGTAGGAGCGCTGCCCCGAGACCAAAGGCAGCGAGGCAAGAGCCGCCGGATCACACGGTGCGACGGATCGCAAAGTAAGAAAGTGCGTATCGTCCCGGCAGACTTCGTCGAGCGGTGCCGCTTCAACCACGATGAGCTTGCTGAACTGTTCCCTTGCTCTAGATGACCGATACGCGTCGTAGAGTTGCATCGTTGTGATAACGAGCACCCAGATCAGTACTCCGCGGACGATAGGCTTCCACGGTAGTGGCCTGGTCAATGGCCAAATCGCCGGACGCTCCGCGGTTCCACCGGCGATGGCATCGAGCTTCCCGCGCTTCTTCTTCCGCCAGAATCCCACTCGCATACGACCAATATCGGCTCATCACGCGGCCGCCGAAACCCGCCCAACTCCGAGGCCCCAGAGAACTCTGTCCTCTCCGTGCCTCCCAGGTGAACCGTCCTCTAGAGCAGGTTCCGCATCAACTGCGTCTCGCTCGTCAGGAACACCATCGAGGCGCGAGTCGCAGCGCGGAGGCGCCCGAACTCCGCGTCCGTCACCGCCATCTCGTCGAACTTCTCGAGCTCAGCCAGCGAATCGAACTCCGCCACGATCGAAACGCCGCTCGTGTGCCCGGTGATCGACGACCACACGCTCGTGTGCGCATCGATGCCGCGCTGCTTCTGGAAATCCAGCGCCTGCGAAATCGAAAGCACGAACTCTCTGTGGTGCCCGGGCTGCACTTCGCCGCTGAGCACACGCATGTACTTACGCGGCGCCGTCGCGTCTTCGGAGGTCATCAGACCTTCGGAGTGGTACGCCAGCCGGTGAATGTTCACCTTCGAATCCTGGTACACCATGTGGGTGCGGACCGCCCGCCGCACCACGGCGAAGCGCGCGTCCTCAGTCGAAAGGTCGCTCCACCGCTCCAGGTCGTCCATCGTGTTGAAGTCTGCGGCGATGACCACGCCGTTGTTCTGCCCGGTCATCGAACCCCAGACCGCCGTACGGGCGCGGATGCCGCGGTCCAGCTGGTACGTGCTCGCTTCGCGCATCGCACTCAAGAAATCGCGCGTCATCCCCTGGGAAATGACTCCGGAAAGAATCCGACGGAACATGCGCGACTCCCTGTTTCCCGGGTTCACGGTCCCGGCGGGCGAAAGTGTACCAGACGGCTAGCGAACAGCCCCCGCAGCTCCATTCGGGCTCGCGCCCCCGCGGAAGAATGGGAGTCCTAGCATCAGCACTCGCTCCTGGCGCCGGTCTAGCTCAAACGCGCGGTCACGCGCCGCCAGGAGTTCGCGCACCGTGACCAGTCCCACCAATTGGCCCGCGTCATTCGTTACGGGTACTGCGATCTTTCCCGCGTGAGCCATGGCATCGGCAGCCTCCCGCATGGTCACGTCTGGGCTCACCCGGAACGCCGACTCACTCGCGACGTCACCGAAACGCACCATGGCGGCCGATCGTTCGCCGTCCCTGTTCAGCAACAGCCGTCCGAGGTCGCCAGCGGTGATGATGCCGGTCAGTCGCCCATCTTCCGCGACTATCGGATACGCGGCCTGTCCTTCATACAGGTCGGGCATGTCCACGCGGGCCAGTTGCCCCAGCGTCGCGTCCGCCGGGATGGCAACCAGATCTGTCCGCATGCCCTGTCGCACCAGCGTCCCTTCGAGCACGTCGACGGCGTACTCTCGTGCCAGGTGGTGGCCGCGCCGGCTCAGCTTCTCCGTGAGGATCGACCGTCGTAGCGCCAGCACGGTGAAGCCGTGTGCCACCATCACCGCTGCCAGCAGCGGCAGCATGATGTTCGTGTCGTGCGTCAGCTCCAGCACGAAGACAACCCCCGTCAGGGGCGACCGCATTGTCCCGCCGAGAATCGCCCCCATCCCGATGAGCGGCCAGAGACTGGCGTCTCCGCCCGGCAGCACCCCTGCTTCGAGCGCCCCCATCGCCGCGCCCATCATCAGTAGCGGCGCCAACACACCGCCCGAAGTCCCTGAACCAAGCGAAACGGCCCAGATTGTCGACTTCACCAGCAGTACGCCTACCACTATCCGGACTGACGCGTCGCCGCTGAGCAATGTCTCGATTGTGCCGTAACCGACACCCAGCGCCTCTGGAAAGATGAGTCCACCCACCCCGATAACGAGCCCACCGATCGCCGGCCACCACATCCAGTGGATCGGCAATCGATGGAACGCGTCTTCGCTCGCGTAGACTGCCGCCGTCAGGGCGGCGCTCAAAAGGCCGGCCGAAAGCCCAATGATGACGCACGAAAGCATCCCCCAGCCGCCGATGAAGTCAGCATGCGGCGGGACCGGAAAGAGCGGAGCAGCCGGGAGCATCCAGTGTCGGGCCGTGGCCGCTGTCACGCTCGCAACCGCCACCGGTATCAAGCTCCGCGGCTTCCACTCGAAAAGCAGGAGCTCCACGGCGAGCATTACCG
>CAZKZR010000444.1:0-3238 GCA_964557245.1 uncultured Anaerolineaceae bacterium
ACCGATAGGGCAGGGGCGATGGCGCGGTACTTCAGGTTCGGGGACGGAGCGTCAGCGGCAGTGGCGAGCGATGCGGCCGTGAAGAGGGCCAGGCCAGCGAGGGCAACCAGGAGTGGAAGGGTGCGGTTCATCACGTAGGTTTACGTCCCTCGGCGGTCAAGTGATCGCCAGAAACGCTCCAGGCTCGCGGCGAGGGCTTCCGGCGCAATCAGGGGGATATTGTGGCCGATGCTCTCCATTCGCTCGAACTCGATGCGCGGGTTTGCGGCGCGCATCGCGTCTGCAACTCGCGTGCTGACTTCGGCGGATTTGCCGCCGTGAACGAAAAGTGATGGCAACGAGATCTTGCGCCACTCGCGCCAGTAGCTTCGGCTGCGTTGCGCAGCGACGCAGCGATTCAGCGATTCTCGCGGTGAACGCCACATGAGAGCCTGGTCGGCGGCTGGTTTGAGCCGGGCAAGAAAGATCGCCGTGTCGGCTTCGGTTGGAGGGCGGTTGCGGAAAGCGAAGGCGAGCGCGGCTTCGCGGCTTTCGAACTTGTCGGGCCGGGCGGCCAGACCGGCCTGCGTGTCGTTGATGTTCTTTGTCGAGGCCTCAGGACCGATGTCCACGATCACTGCGCTTCGCAGGAGCTCGGGATATCGAGCGGCAAGGACAAGGGTGACGCGTGCTCCCATGGAATGCCCCACCAGGTGGACGGGGCGTCCCAGGCGGCGGATCAGGTCTTTCGTGTCACTCACGAACGCACCGACGCGATAGTCCATGTCTGGATCGCACGGCGACTGCCCATGTCCGCGCTGGTCGACCGCGATATAGGTCCGCTGGTTCGACAGGAATCCGACGGTCGGAGCCCACACCTCAGCGACGCCAGTCAGGCCGTGCAGGAGCAGGACGGTCTCGTCGCCGCTGCGCCAGGTCAGCGTTCGGAACCGCCCGGAGTTCAGCTGTACGAAGGATTCAGTCGGCGTGGTCATTCCTCGCCAAGATACGCGCGCCGGACGCTGTCGTTCTGTGCCAGTTCGGCGCCGGTGCCCTTGAGCGTGATGACGCCGGATTCGAGGACATAGGCCCGGTCGGCGATCTCGAGCGCCATCAAGGCGTTCTGCTCGACCAGGAGCACCGTCGCGCCCTGCGCACGGATCTCCGAGATCGTGGCGAAAATGGTCTCAACCAGGAGCGGCGAAAGTCCCATCGAAGGCTCGTCAAGGAGCAGCAACCTGGGGCGAGCCATAAGAGCGCGGCCGATGGCCAACATTTGCTGTTCGCCACCGGAGAGCGTGCCGCCGTGTTGTGAGAGCCGTTCCTTGAGGCGAGGGAAGAGCGTATAGACGCGGTCCAGGTCCGACGAAAGGTCGTCGCGACGTTGGTACGCGCCAAGAAGCAGATTGTCGTGGACGCTCATGCGCTGGAAGATGCCGCGCCCTTCCGGCACGTGCGACACGCCGAGGTTCACGATGCGGTGGGGTTCCAGCTTCTCAATCGGCGAATTCTTGAACGAGATCCGCCCGCTGCGACTTCGAATGATGCCGGAGATGGCCCGCAGCGTGGTTGATTTGCCTGCTCCGTTCGAGCCGATAAGGGTGACGATCTCGCCTTCGTTGACGGTTAGTTCGATTCCTTTGACGGCCGAAATCGCGCCATAGCCTGCGACCAGTCCCGTTACCTCAAGGAGCGGCATGGCCACCCTCCTTGATTGCGCGGGTGCCGAGGTAGGCTTCCACGACTTTGGCATCGCGTTGTACCTGGGCCGGGGTCCCTTCCGCGATTTTCCGGCCGTAGTCGAGCACCGTGATCTGTTCGCACACGCCCATGACCACGCGCATCTGGTGCTCGATGAGGACCACCGTCGTTTCGAACTGGTCCCGGATACCGCGGATCAACGAGATCATCGCGGCACTTTCCTGCGGATTCATGCCGGCGGTGGGTTCGTCGAGGAGGAGTAAGCGAGGGCTCGTCGCGAGCGCTCGAGCTATTTCCAGCCGCCGCTGGTCGCCGTAGGGCAGGTTGCGCGCGACAACGTTCTCGCGGCCGGCGAGTCCGACGCTGCGAAGGAGGCCCCGCCCGCGTTCGATGCCCTCACGCTCAGCGCGGGTGATAGGCGACGGTTGAGCGACTGCCAGGCCTATCTCCTTCAAGCCGCCGGCTAGCCCCCGTGCCGCGCCAAGGATTTGGATAAGGGTGATGTAGGAGAGAGCTTTTGAGGGCCGGGGAGGAACGTGGTGTTCGGGCATGCCCCCCATGCGGCGATGGCTCGCGACGAGGATGTTCTCGATGGCGGTCATGTTTGAGAACAAGCGGATGTTCTGGAAGGTGCGCGAAACGCCGGCGCCGGAAATCTGGTGCGGAGCGAGACCATCGATTCGCGCGCCGGAGAGCCACACTTCGCCGGAAGTCGGGCGATAGAAGCCCGTGAGACAGTTGAACATGGTGGTTTTGCCTGCGCCGTTCGGTCCGATCAGCCCATGGATCTCCCCTGGGGGCACATGCAGCGAAACATCGGAGAGCGCGCTGAGCCCTTCGAATTGCATGCCAACACCGCGCACATCGAGTTCCCCGGCGGCCAAGTCAGGCGTCTCCCACGAGCGGCTCGACCGGGTCTACCTGGAACTCGAGTTGCCGCCGCCGGCTGGGGAAGAGACCGCTGGGGCGGAGGACCATCACGATCACCAGCAAGGCGCCGAATACGATGAAGCGGTAAATCGAAAGCTTGTCACCCCACTCGTCTGCCGGTGGCAGATTGCTGACGTCGAGCGTTGTCACGGCGTTGAAGCCATCAATGAGGGCGTTGCCTCCGTCCCGCAACCAACCCAGGTGCGAGAGCAGGCTGGACGTCTCTTCGAACTGGAGGATTTCCGGGACGCCGATGAGGATGGCGGAGCCGGCGATGACACCGGTGGTGTTTCCCATGCCGCCGATGATCACGAGCGCCAGGACGTTGATGCTGACGATGAGTCCGAACGATTGTGGGGCCACGAAGTCCACGAAGGGTGCGTAGATTGCGCCGCCGAGCGCACCCACCGAGGCGCCGGTGGCGAATGCCATCAGCTTGTATTTCGTGGTGTTGATGCCCATGCCAGCGGCGACGTCTTCGTCTTCGCGGATAGCTTCCCAGGCGCGGCCCACGCGGGAATCGCGTAAGCGGGAGGTGACAAACCAGACGACCATCGCGGCGATGAGGATCATCACGAAGAATTCGTTCACATGGTCGACTTTGCCGAGCCCGTAATCCGGCTTGTTT
>CAZKZR010000445.1:0-3229 GCA_964557245.1 uncultured Anaerolineaceae bacterium
TGCGATGTCGTTTCGGCGGACGACCGGAAGCGGCTGGTGGAACGGGCCCTCGCCGAATACGGGCGAGTGGACATCCTCGTGAACAACGCGGGGATCGAGCTGACGGCGCACTTCGAAACGCAGCCAGACGAAGAGATCGCGCGCGTTGTGGAAGTGAACCTGACCGCCGCGATGCACCTCGCGCGGGCGGTCTTGCCGCCGATGCTCGAGCGGAAATCCGGCCACATCGTGAACATCGCCTCGCTCGCCGGGAAGGTGCCCGTGCCGTTTAGCAGCCCGTACGCGGCTTCGAAGGCGGGTTTGATCGGCTTCACCGAATCGTTCCGTTCCGAATTCAAGAAGCGCGGCGTGAGCGCCAGCGTGATCTGCCCGGGTCTGGTGAGCGAAGCGGGGATGTACAAGGACATGCAGGACCAGTCAGGGGTGAAGGAGAACTTCCTCGCCGGGACGGTCTCGCCAGCGAAGGTTGCGAGCGATGTGGTGAAGGCGATTAAGCGGGACCGTCCCGAGATGCTGGTTTACCGCGGTCCGGGGCGGTTGGTGAGCGGCCTCGCGGAGCTGACGCCAGGGCTGTTCGAACGGACCTTCCCATTGTTCGGGACGAACAAGCTCTTCGAAGACATCGCGGATGCGCGAGAGAAAAACGCGAAGTAGGAACTTCCGGGCGGCCCGAGTCCTGCGGCACGCTCCGTATAGTCAGCACCACACTCTCTTCGGAGGCGGCCGTTGGACCGCATTGACCTTGGCGGCATCACAATCGACCACTTCTCGGACGGCGAACTGAGCTGTCCGCTGCTGCAGATGCTGCCGGGCGCCGACGGCGCCATGTTCCGTGAACTGGGCGGCTGCGCGGACGAAACGACACTCACGCTGCCGCTGATGAGCTTCCTGATTCGAAGCGCCGGGAAAACGGTGCTCGTGGACACGGGCATTGGCCCGACGCTCGGATCGCTCGGCCGCGCGTTCGGCGGCGAGGTGGGCTTCCTACCGGCGCGGCTCGAGGAAGGAGGAGTCAGCCCGGAGTCGATCGACGCTGTGGTGTTTACGCACCTCCATGCCGACCACATCGGCTGGAACGTGGTGGACCGAAACGGCGAGGTCGTGCCCATGTTCCCGAACGCCCAATACATCGTTTCCGAGGCCGAGTGGGCGTTCTGGGGCGCGACCGAAAGCAAAGACATCGCACGCTGCGTGAAAACGATCGAGCAGCGCGGCCAGCTCCGATCGGTTGCGGATGGGTTTGCGCCGGCGCCGGGGATGGAACTGGTGGCGACGCCGGGACACACGCCCGGTCATACCGCGGTGCTGATTCGCGGCGGCGACGGAGCCGCGGTCATCACGGGGGACGCCGCACACCATCCGGGTGAGTTCGAAGACCCCGAGCTGAACCCGCCTTTTGACGCGGACGTCGCCATGGCAAAAGCGAGCCGGAAGGCCCTGGCAGACCGCGCAGAGCGCGAGCAGTTGTTGGTCATCGGCGGGCATTTTCCGGCGCCGGGCAAGGGGAGGATCGTCCAGGTCGAAGGCCGGCGACGGTGGCAGTGGGCTTAGATTAGGCGGACCGTGGCAGCGGAATCGGCTGGCCGTGAGCGTCCGGCGTGCAACAATGCGCCTCCCCGAACCTGCCCCGGAGCCCCGCCATGAGTCGAACCGTCTACGTTGTTCCGCACTGCCACTGGGACCGTGAGTGGTACCAGCCGCACGAGCTCTTCCGCTGGCGGCTGGTCCAGATGATCGACGAACTGCTGGACCACATGGAGAAGCACCCGGAGTACCGCTGCTTCAACCTGGACGGGCAGAGCATCGTCATCGACGACTACCTGGACTTGCGGCCGGAGAACGAGGGGCGGCTGAAGGCGCTGATCGAAGCGGGGCGGATCGTCATCGGGCCGTGGTGGGTGCAGCCGGACGAGTTCCTCCCGAGCGGCGAGTCGCACATTCGCAGCTTCCAGAAGGGAATCCGCTTCGCCGAGCGGCTGGGCGGCTCGTTGCGCGTAGGCCACTGCGCGGACCAGTTCGGGCACATCGCGCAGATGCCGCAGATCATGAAGCAGCTGCAGCTGACCAGTGCCTGTCTCTGGCGCGGGGTTTCGGACGCGATCCCGGGATGGAGTTTCTGGTGGGAGGCGCCGGACGGGACGCGGCTGCCGGTGTTGTACCTGCGCAACAGCTACTCCAGCGGGTGGCGGCTGCCGCACCATACGGAAGACCTGCTCGAACGGGTGCGGCGGCAGGAACGGGACCTCGCGGAGGGCCTCCCTGCGGTGCTGATGAACGGCACCGATCATTCGCGGATGGAGCCGCACGTGCCGGGCGCGCTGGCGGCAGCAAAAGAGCGGGGCTACGAATTCAAGCTGGCTACGCTGGCCGAGTACGAGAAAGCGGTGCTGGCGGCGGGGGTCGACGAAGTGGTGCATCACGGCGAGATGCGCTCGCCGGATCGTTCGAACGTCCTTGTCGGAGTGCTTTCGGCGCGGATGAATATCAAGCAGCGGGACTTCGAAGTCTCGGGTTGGCTGGAGAAGTACGCCGAGCCGCTCGAACTGCTGAACTACCTGCATCACGGGCCGGACGGGACGCCGGCCTTGCGCCACGCGTGGCGGACGCTGCTGGAGAACTCGCCGCACGACTCCATCTGCGGCTGCAGCGTGGACCAGACGCACAGGGAGATGTTTCCGCGCTACGACCGAGCAGAGCAGCTCGCTCAGCAGGTGGCGAAGGAGTCGATGTGGCACGTCGCCGGGCGAGTGGATGTGCCCGCTCCGGGCGGGTTGGCGGTGTTCCGGCCGGTTGCAAACGCGGCGACGGTGCTGCGAGCCAACGTGCCGCATGATTGGACGGCTTACGACGAACTGGCCTTACCGGATGGCCAGCGAGTGCCGTTCGCGATCGAGCGCGAAGAGCGCGGCGAGGTGCTGACTCACCAGGAGGGCCTGACAGCCTGGCAGGCAATGCGGCATCTGGACTTCTTGCGCGAGCAGCGCTACGACGACTTGAACATCGAGGCGATGGAGTGGGAGCTGGACGGCCGCCACCTGAAGGTAACGACGACGGTCGGCCCGGACCTGACGGTGGTGGACGAGGATCTGGTTCGGCGCGAGGTGCGGGAAATCGCCGCCAACAACCTGGCGGATACAGCGTAGATTACGGTACGAATGAGCGGGCGGGCGGTGGTAGTGGCGGTGCTCCCGCCGGTGAGTTCGGTCGGCGCCCTATCTCTGCTGCCTCA